>JBDRFQ010000181.1:0-7081 GCA_043818685.1 Candidatus Eiseniibacteriota bacterium | reverse complement strand
CCGGCTGGCGGCCGTTACGCCCGGACGGTGGGCCTTCTTCTCCACCTTCACCCATCTGCCGCCGTCCGGGTTATTCTTTCCCCCGCCGGGCCGCTCGCCTCTCCCGCCCCCCATCTGCTATTCTGGGCGGGGGGGAACCCGATGAAGGTCGGAATCCTGGGTTTGCCTGCATCCGGCAAGACCACTCTTTTCAACCTGTTAACGGGATCGGACGCCGACACGACCCCCTTTTCCTCCGGCAAGCGCGGGGCGAATCTCGGCGTCGTCCGGGTCCCCGACGACCGCCTCCAGAAGGTCGCCGGCCTCTTCCAGTCCAAGAAGGCGGTGCCCGCGGAGATCTCCTTCGTCGACCTCGCCGGCCTCCCCGGCGCCGCGGACCGCTCCGGCGAGCGCGCCGAAGACCTTCTCCCCTACCTCCGCGACGCGGACGCCCTCGCCCTCGTTCTGCGCGACTTCGATTCCGAGCAGGTGCCCGCCCCGGGGGGCCGCGTCGACCCGGCAGCGGACCTCGATGAGATCCGCGCGGATCTCATCCTCTCGGACCTAGCCGTCGTGGAGAAGAGGCTCCCGCACCTGGAAAAGGAAAAGAAGTCGGGCGACCCGGCGAGGAAGCACGAGTGGGAGCTTCTCCAGAAGGCGAAGGAGTGCCTCGAAGAAGAGAACAGGCTCGCCGCCCTCGGCTTTGACCCGGAAGAGAAGAAGCTCCTCGCCGGATATGGCTTTCTAACCCTAAAGGGAATTCTCGTGCTCCGGAACGTCGGCGAGGACCGCCCCACCGAGGCGCCGCCGGCTCTCGTCGAGCGCGCCGCCGGGCTCGGCGCCCACCTTCTCTCGCTGAACGCGCTCCTCGAGGAGGAGATCCGCGAGCTCCCCGAAGAGGAGCGCGAAGACCTCTACAAGAGCTACGGCATCGAGGGGCACGGGAGAAGGCGCTTCATTCGAGGCGCATACGAAGCTCTCGATCTCATCACCTTCTTCACCGCCAACCAGAACGAGGCCCATGCGTGGCCGATCCCTCGGGGGACGATCGCGGTCCACGCGGCCGGCAAGGTCCACACCGACCTCGAGCGCGGCTTCATCCGCGCGGAGGTGATCCCCTGCGGCATCCTCGCGGAGCTCGGTGGCGAGAAGCAGGCGCGGGAGAAGGGGAGGATGCGCCTCGAGGGGAAGGAGTACGTCGTCCAGGACGGCGATGTGATGCTCATCCGCTTCGCGGTCTGAGCCCGGTCTCGCGATCCGCCCCGGGAAGCTGCCGGAGAAAACCGCTGGTTTCCAGAGCACCGCGCGTTTTGCCTAACGAAGGGAATGGAATCGGGCTCCTCGACGAAAGAGGGGAGCGCCGATCGGATGGACGGAAATCCCACTCGCACAAGGAGGTAGAAAATGGAACGGAGAACCGGATGGATGCTGGCGATCGGGCTTGCCGCCCTGGCGCTCGTCGCCTCGGAGGCGGCCGCCTGGGGCGGACCGGGGGGGAGAGGGCCGGGAAGGCGCGGCGGGGGCCATCCGGGCGCGTTCTGCATGGGTCCGGGAGGCGGCCCGCACGCCCTCGAGAGGATGGCCGCGCGCCTCGATCTCACCGACGAGCAGAAGGCGGAGATCGAGAAGATCTGGTCCGCGGACGAGGAGAAGCTCGTGTCGCTCAAGAAGGAGATGATGCGCGCCCGGCACGACCTCCGCGGCGAGATGATGATGGACAATCCGGACGCCTCCAAGGTGAGGAAGCTCGCGGAGAAGATCGGCGGCATCCGCACGAACATCCAGATCGCCCGCCTCGAGAACCAGATGATGCTTCGGAAGATCCTGACCGAGGAACAGCGCGACCGGTTGCTTCTCGCGCCTCACGGCCGGGGCGGTGGGTGGTGCCAGATGGGATTCGGCGATGACGACGACCGGCCGGGAGCCGGGGAGCGGCCCTTCCGCCGCTTCGAAGGGAGAGGGCGCCGCGCGTGGCAGGAGGACGACCGTTAGCCTGGATTATGCATGCGTTTTCGTCGCGAGGATGCGGAGCGCGAGCCGAGAGGCCGACCTGGACGAGCCGCTCCCGGAAACGTAGTCTCGGCACTAGGTTGAGGACGCGGCGACGGAAGGGAGGCCTCGCAGGCCGAGATCCGCAGCCGCAGTAGGACACGCGTGCATAGTCCAGGCTAGCAGCCTGAAAAGGGGTGACGCCGGTCGCGGAATGCTGTCACGATGAGCGGCCGTGAACGATGACGATCTCATGGAACGAACGGCGAGCGGCGACGAGGGGGCGTTCCGCCTCCTCGTCGAGCGCTGGGAGCGCCCGCTCTTCGGCTTCCTCGAGAGGATGCTCGGCTCGCGCGAGGAGGCGGAGGACATGACCCAGGAAGCGTTTCTGCGCGTCTTCGCGGAGGCCCGATCCTACAGGCCGGAAGGGCGGTTCCGCTCCTGGATCTTCCGGATCGCGGGGAATCTCGCCAGGAGCAGGCTCCGGCGGGACCGCGTCATCCGATGGATCCGCCTCGAGCCGCTCCTCCACGACCCGCCGGATCCGCGCGAGCGGGCGGACGGAAGGATCGAGCGGGACGAGAGACGGCGGACGGTGCGTAGGGCGCTGGCGAAGCTACCGGACCGCCAGAGACAAGCGGTCCTCCTGCAGAGGTATGAGGACCTCAGCTACCGGGAGATCGCCTCGGCCATGGACACGACGGTTCCGGCGGTGGAGTCGCTCCTGCAGCGGGCGACGGCCTTTCTGAGGAAGGAGCTCGCCGGGGCGTCGGAAGAACAATGAGCGAGTCGAAGTTCGACAAGAGAAGAGAACCGGGCGGCGAGCACGTGCTCGGCCGGATCCGGGCGTGTCTCGACGGGGAGCTCGCGCCGGAGGAGGCGGAGCGCGTTCGGACTCACTGCGCGCGGTGCGACGCGTGCGGCCGGGAGTGGTCGGAGATCGAGGGCCTCTACCGAACGCTCGCCGCGGACGCCGCCTCCGAGCCGCCGCGCCCGGTCTGGCCCGCCGTGCGGGAGCGCCTCGCCGAGCGACGCTTCCGTCTCCCGCGGATCCCGTTCGCCGTGGGCGCCTCCGCAGCGGTGGCGGCCGGGCTTCTCCTCGGCCTCCTCCTCGGCTCCGCCGCGCGCGCGCCGGAGAGCACGACGGAATCCGGCTGGTCCGAGGTCGGGACCCTGCTCACCGACGCGGGGACGTCCCTCGGGGATCTCTACCTCACGGAGCTCTCGAACGGGGGTGAGACGCAATGAAGCGCGGCTGGTTCCTCGTGCTCGCCGTCTCGATCGGCCTGAACGCCGGCCTTCTCTACAACACCTTCCACGCGGAGCGTTGGGGGGCGGGACCCTCTCGTCCCCCCTTCCTCCTGCCGCCGGGACCGCCGGGCGAAGGACGTCCTTACGGATCCGAGGCGAGAGACTTCGCCGGGCACAGGCTACGCCGTCTCGCGGATCGGCTGCGCCTCGACGCGGACCAGCGCTCCCGCATGAGCCGGATCATCGAGGAGAACATGCCGGTCATCATGGAGAAGCGGGATCGCGTTCAGAAGGCGCGCCACGCCCTCCGCGAGGAGTACCTGAAGCCCGAGCCCGACGGCGCCAGGGTGAGGTCGTTGGTTCGCGAGCTGAACGAAAGCCAGGCGTGCCTCGATTCGCTCGTCGCCGAGACGATGCTGCGCGAGGCGGATCTCTTGACGCCGGATCAGCGCGCCCGCTACCTCGACGCGATCCCCTGGGAGAGAGGCGCGGGGCCGGGGCTCGGGCACGGCCGGGGCGCCCGCCGCGGACGTCGCTGAACGCGGTTCCCCCGCGGCGGCGGACGAGGAGCCTGTCGCGAACTCCTATCCCCGGCCGGCGAGGAGCGCGACCACGATGGGGAGCAGAATGACGAAGATCCCCATCAGGCTCTCCCCCGCGATAATTCCCGACGCCACCGGAAACGTGTAGAGCGAGTCCCTCTTCGGCCACCTCTTCTTCACGATGTGCCCGATCACTCCGCCTAGGAACATCGAGAAGCCGTAGTAGAAGTGGAACGTGAAGGCGAGACCGAGCCCCATCGGCGAAGGGATCCACATGTGGTGCTTCTGCGGAACGATCCTCGTGATCGCGACGAGGACGATCCCGGCGAGCCCGCCGACGACGAGCCCCGCCTGCGCGGTGGGGTGAAGCGCCCCGAGCCCCTGGGAGAGGAGCTTCGCCACCGACGACCACACCATCGCGGCGGGGGCCGGCCACTGGTCCGTTCCGAGAGACGCCGCGTCCGGAACGAGCAGGTAGAACACGGGGATGGTGACCGCTGTCCCGATGAAGATCCCGGAGAACTGCGCGAGAAACTGCTTCCGCGGGTTCGCGCCGAGCACGTAGCCGCTCTTGAGATCGATGAGGAGGTCCGACGCGCTGTCCGCCACGCCGGCGGTGATGCACGCCGCCATGAGGTTGACGCTCTGCGTTTGAAGCGGGGCGTGAACCCGCATCGAGCGCGGGGTGATCGCTCCGTACATGAGCTGCGTCACCTTCCCCATCGCTCCGACCGGAGTCGTGTCCGTCTCCCCCGCCACGCGGCACGCCACGAGAGCAAGGAAGAAGGAGAGGACCACGGCGAGCACCCCCATCCAGACCGGCATGCCGAAGCCGAAATAGGCGATCGTGACGACGCCGATCGTGCCGACGAGCCCCCCCGCGGCGAACCAGGTGGACGGAACCTCGATTTTTTCCATCTCAATGATCTCGGGGGAGCGGGTGTCCTTCCTCCAGCGCGCGAAGAGGTTCGTGACGCCGGCGAGCGCGCGCCCGACCGACCTCCACTGGAACGCGAACGAGAGGAGCCCGCTCGTCACCATGCACGCCGCGCCCGGCCAAAGCGACCAGGAGACCATCGTTCGGTAGTCGAGCGACTCAATCACGCCGATCCGGTACATGTGAGGAACGAGAATCCCCCAGCAGAGAACCGCCCCGATGAGGACGCTGGTCGCCACGCGGATCCCCATGAGGGCTCCGCCGGCGACGAGAAGGAGGCTCCCCTCCGCGGCCACCGTGTACTGGAACGCCCTCTCTCCGAACACCGGATACGCGGCCCGGACGACGACGAGCTCCCGCGTCATCACGCCGATCTCGCGGAGCATCTCGAAGCCGTCGCGGAGGAAGGTGACGATCGCCCCGATGCCGCCGGCGATGAAGAGGGAGCGCGCGCTCTTCTCCCCCTCCTCCGCGCTTGTCACCGTCCCCTCGACGTCCCCCGCCGCCTTCAGCGCCTCCTCTTCGGCGTCCTTCCCGGAACCGCCCGTCCCGGCCTCTTCCATCAGCGGCCCCTCGAGGGCGGGTCTGTGCGCGATGTCCGCGTGAAGGCTCCGCAGGGTCATCGCGGCGGCGATTCCGGAGGGGAACCGCAACCGCTCGACGTTGATCATCTGCCTCTTCATCGGGATCGCGAGCGTCACCCCGAGTACCGCGAGGAAGAAGATCCACGCGGTGAGCAGCCCGTAGGGAAGGTGATGCCCGGTGACGAGAAGGTAGGCGGCGATCGCCGAGACGAGCGTCCCCCCGGTCGAGTAGCCGGCCGAGGAGGCGGTCGACTGCATCGCGTTGTTCTCGAGCACCGTCATGTCGGTCTTCGCGATCCCGATCTTCCGGAGCGCCTTCCAGATCGCGAAGGAGAGAACGCAGGCGGTGATCGCGACCCCGAAGCCCCAGCCGGTCTTGAGGCCGATGTAGATGTTCGTCAGGGAGAGAACCGCGCCGAGACCGGCTCCCATGAGGACCGCCCGCCAGGTGAGCTGGACCATGTTCCCCCGGTAGTGCCTGCGAAACCACTGCAGCTCGAGCTCTTCGGGCGACGGTCGCCGGTCGTTCTTCGCCATTCCGCATTCCTCGTTTCGGGAAAGGTGCTTCGGTTCCGAGCGATCCAGCATATCGGGAGATCGGGTCCTAGGCAACACGGACCGTGGGCTGAGGAGCCGCGCCCTTGCGGGGCTTGTTCGGTGCGGCTCTCTCGATGCGCGGGAGGGAGCGTCGCGGTCGGGCTCCTATCGTTTCACGACGAACTGGGCGGTGGCCCGGTCGGTCGAGCCGTTCGCGAGATCGGTCACGTCGATGGTGAGCGTGTAGCGGTCGTCGGGGAGAGAGGCGGTGTCGAGACGGATGTGGCGCCGCGCGGCCGGGCCCGCGCTCTGCGTCCGGAACGCTTGCCCGATCCCCGGCTCGAGTTTCCCCTCGCTGCTTCCGCCGAAGAAACTGACGAAGCGCTCCGCCTTCGTGCCGAAGAGGGTGTACTGGACCTCGTAGAGTCCCCTCCCGCCCGCTCCCGTCGTGACGTGGTAGATCTCGAAGTAGATCTCCACGTCCTCCTCGGGCCCGTAGATCCGGACCGGGCGCGGAACGATCCGGAACCCGCCCCGCGTGAACGCTCCGCCCTCGGGCTCCCCGCTCGTGATCGCCCCGGCGAACACCAGGTCGCTGACGCGGACCGAGTCCCCCTCGAAGTCGGGAACGATCAGACCGGTCTTGAAGAGGCCCTGGTTCTTGGTGGCCGGATCGACGACGCGAAGCGCGAGGACGTAAGAGCCGGGCTCGACCTCGAAGGAATCGCAGGTCACGATCCAGTTCGACCGGGGAGCGGCCGGATCGCGGACGTGAACGAGGCTTTCCACGCTCCGGTCCACCAGGTCGTAGTCCGTGGTGAAGAGCGCCGCCTGCCTCTGAAGGACCGCCGTCTCGACCCCCTCTCTCGCCTCGAAGGCGACCTCGTCGAGCGGAACGAGAAAGCCGATCAGCATGTCCGTCTTCCCGTCCGCCCCGGCGAGATTCGACACGTCGAAGACGAACGGGATCTCCTTCCCTCCCCCGAAGTCGTAGTCGTTGATCTCGACGACCTCCCTCCACCGGTGCATTCCCTTCTCCGTGTAGCGTCGGGCGAGAACCGGATCGACCTCGATATCGCGCACCTCGAGGAACTGCTCGAAGCTCTCCTCGAAGACCAGCTTCTCGTCCACCTGCCAGCCGGTGTCCTCGCGGAGGTACTGGTCGGTCGCGCCGATCCCGGACGGAACCGCTGTGATGCCCTCCTCGTAGAAGCCGTTCAGGCGCCGGTCCTCGAACCAGAGAATCATGTCGTCGTAGAGCC
>JBDRFQ010000180.1:0-6859 GCA_043818685.1 Candidatus Eiseniibacteriota bacterium | reverse complement strand
TCGGCCGCGTGAAGGGGGCGACAGGTCTCCTCGCGGCCACGGAAGTGGCCAACGCGAAGCACGTCGAGCTCTGTCTCGAGAAGGGGATCGACGTTCTCTGGGTGGGGGCGAGGACGACGGGGGATCCTTTCCAGGTCCAGGACATCGCCGACGCCCTCCGAGGCGCCGACACCCCGGTCCTCGTCAAGAACCCTCTCAGCCCGGATCTCGGCCTCTGGATCGGCGCCGTCGAGCGGCTCCACCGGGCCGGCGTCCGGAAGCTCGCGGCCGTCCATCGGGGGTTCTCCGTGTACGGGGCGACCGGGTTCCGGTACCTGCCGAACTGGGGGATCCCGATCGAGCTGAGGCGGCGCCTGCCGCGGCTCCCCCTCGTCTGCGACCCGAGCCACATGACCGGGAACCGGGAGATGATCGGGCCGGTCGCGCAGATGGCCCTCGACATCGAGGTCGACGGACTGATGATCGAGACCCACACCGATCCGGACCGGGCGCTGAGCGACAGCGGCCAGCAGATCACGCCGGACGCGCTGACCGAGCTTCTCGATCGGCTCGTGGTCCGGAGCGGCACGATCATCGACGGCGAGGCGAAGGTGAGGATCGACCGGCTCCGGGAGGCGATCAGCGGCATCGACTCGAGGATCATCGACGCGCTGGCCGAGAGGATGCGGCTCGTCGACGAGATCGGCGTCGTCAAGGAAAGACACAACATCGCGGTGCTCCAGATGGACCGGTGGGGCGAGCTCCTCGAGGACCATCTCGCCCGCGCCGAGGAGCGCGGGATGAGCCCCGAGTTCATCAAGGCCGTTTTCGAACTCATTCACGCCCAGGCCGTTCAGAGGCAGTTCCGGCCGGGCGGGGCGGGGAGGCCATGACGAAGCGACGGAAAGTGGACAAGCTGATCACCGCCGTGCCGGGCCGGTGGAAATTCGACGGGCAGGTGGCCGAGAACTTCGACTCGCACGTGCGGAAGAGCGTCCCCCTCTACGAGGAAGTCCAGTCGATGGTGGTCGACATGAGCGAGTGGTTCGTCGCCGAAGGGAGCACGGTCTACGACATCGGCTCGTCGACGGGCGAAACGATCGCACTTCTCATGGAGAAGCACTCGGGAAAGAAGACCGTCCGGTTCATCGGAATCGAGAGCAGCGCGGCGATGATTCCGCGGGCGAGGGCGAAGTGCCGGGGAAGGAACGTCCGCTTCGTGAACAAGGACGTCATGGACGTCCCCCGCCTCGCCGGGGCGGACTTCGTCTACTCGCTCTACACGATCCAGTTCCTGCCGCTGAAGCACCGGACGAAGCTCCTTTCGCGGATCCACCGGGACCTTTCGGAGGGCGGCGTTTTCCTCGTGGTCGAGAAGATCCGGGCCGAGGCGCCGGCAACCGAAGACATGTGGCTCGAGCTCTACTGGGACTTCAAGAGCGGGCGCGGGCTGACGGACGACATGATTCTGCAGAAGGCCCGGAGCCTGCGGGGCGTCCTCTTCCCACTGACGCTGGGCGAGAACGTCCGCCTCCTCGAGGAAGCGGGCTTCGCGAACATCGAGGTGTTCTTCAAGTGGTTCAACTTCGCCGGGCTGATCGCTCTCAAGCCCGCGGCCGGAGCGGGGAGGGACGAACCGGGGAAGAAGACACGGGCGGCGGGGAGTGCGAAGGCGGGCCGGGCGCCGCGCGCTCCACGGAAAGAACCGAATCCGAAGCGAACGCGGGAAACAAGATGACGTCTCTATTGAAGAAGCTCGTTCTGGCTCCCTGGAAGGCGAGCAAGTCGGGGCGGCTCGCCCGGACCGCGCGCGCCCTCCGGATCAACAGGATCCTCCTCCGCCTTCACGGTCTCTCACTCCGCTTGTTCCTCGTCCATAAGTACGGCCCCGGGTTCCTCCGGCGGAGGACCGGGGAGATGACGATCCGTGGGACGACGTTCGCCTTCTACGATCCCGGGCTGGTCTACCTCCCGGCGGCGGCGATGGGCGAGGTCTACGAGGCAGCGGTGACGCGCCACATGGAGACGGTCCTCGGATCGGGGAGGCTCGCATTCCTCGACATCGGCGCCCACTACGGCATCTACACCGCCTACGTCGGAAAGCTGAACGCCGACCGTGAGATCCACGCCTTCGAGCCGAACGCGGAGTTCTTCGAGATCCTCCGGGAGAACATCCGGATCAACGGCGTGCACGCGACGGCGCACCGCGTGGCGCTCTCCGATTCGGCCGGCGCGATCCCCTTCTCCGGCCGGACCATGAAGACCGAGGGGAAGAGCGACGTCGAGACGGTCGAGTCGATCACCTTCGACGAGCTCCGCGAGAGAGAGGGTATCGAGCCCGACGTTGCGAAGATCGACGTCCACGGCGCCGAGGGAAAGGTGCTCTTCGGGATGAAGCGGGCCCTGAAGGAGAGGATCCGGCACGTCTACTGCGAGCTTCATCCCGACGAGCTGCTGGTCGGCTACACGAACAAGGAGGTCCTCGACATCCTGATCGAATCGGGGTTCGAGTTGTTCGAATTCGACTGGTTCCGGAGCGGGTCGGGGGACTCGATGAAGCCGGTGACGGGGGAGCGTTACGAGAAGCTCGCCGACCAGGACACGTGGACCGATCGGGAGATCCACGAGCGGCGGATGATCTACGCGGTGAAGCGTGCCCGAGAGACGGCGGGGAGCGATCCGCGGCCGCCGAGCGCTTCTCCCGGCCCTTGAACCAGGCGGCTCTTCCGCGTCGAGGCGGATCGGGCCTGATTCCGGCTTCCCGCCGCGTGGCCTCTCCTTGTCTTCCGATTATCGATCGGGCGGCGCGGCAGCCGCGCGGAGTTCGGCGATCCGATCGCCGGACACCGCCCCGAGCTCGGTCCGGCTCTCGAACGTCTCGGCCCAATCGAGGATCTCTCGCGCCTCGGCGAGCCTCCCGGCGCGGATTAGCACGTCCGCGTACTCCAGCGCGGCCTCCGTCACGTTTGCGGCGAGCCGTTTCGTGTAGAGGCCTCGGACGGGGCTCCGATCCTTCGCGCCCGCCCAGGGACTGGAGAAATCCTCGATCCGCGCTCCCTCGAGGCACTCGCGAAGGCGCGCGGTGTCCGGGAGGGCGGCGGCGGTTCCCTCCTCCCACAAGAAGAACGGCCCCGCGTAGCGAAGACGGTCTTTGAAGCCTGAATAGAAGATCGGGTCCACGGTGACCGCGAAGGCGATCGGCCGCGGAAAGGAGCCGGCGGCCTTGAGGTCGATCCAGCCGTCCCGTATGCACGCGGAGACGGCGCCGATCCGCCCCTCGGCGGGAGCGGCATCGATGAGCGAGTCGATCGCGGCGTCTCCGAACGGGAGGGGGACCCCCCGCTCGTCCCGAAGATGCCGGAGGAACCGCGCCGTCCCGAGCATCCCCCTCTCCGCGACGACGACATCGGTCCGAAACCCCTCGGTCTCTTGCAGGGAGAGGGTCGGGTAGGTGTCCATGTCGCCGTTCGTGATGAGAAGGGCGTTCTCGGGGAGGGTGCGGAGGAGCCACCGCCCGTGGGCGAGAACAGCCGGGGTGAGGAAGCCGGAGCGTCGCATGACACAGACCGAGCGCGAGGCGAGATCGAACTTCCCGCGGAGAATCGCCTCGCCCCAGACGACCGCCCACGCGTTCCCGTCCGCGGAATCGCACCGAAGCGCGCGCCCCAGATGGACCCACGCGCTGTCCGCGTCCGACCGCGGCTCGCCGGCGCGGGGGAGGCTCGCCTCCGCGACGACGACGTGCGCGAAGGCGGAGCACGAGTCGAGATCGATCGCCCGCCTCGCGCTCGCGATCGCCTCGTTCTTTCTCCCGAGCCGCCGGTACGCCTCCGCGAGCCAGGCGTGGGCCTCGACGCCCGCGTCGCCACCCGACACGGCCCTCTCGAGAAAGGGGAGGGCTTCTTCGATTCGGTTCTCGCGGAAGAGCGCGAGCCCCTCACGAAGGTCTCCGGAATCGGAGCGAGCGGCCCCGAACGAGGCGAGAAGCGCCGAGATCGCAAGAAGGGCGGGCACCCGAGACACGAGAAGAACCTCCCATCCGGACGAGCCCCGTCGGGGCGGCGTGCCGCCGAACGGAGCGTCGTCCGAAGAGGATACAGGCATCGCCCCTTCTTGTCTCCCGGGAGGAGAACCGGGGGCGCGGCGCCTCCCGCCGAAGTGTCTCCGGTGGACGTACGCGAAAAAACGGGATACAATGGTCGATACGTCAAGCTACATCGTCGTCGACGCCTCTCTCGCCTTCGACTACGGCCCGTACGTCCTGGATGTCACGGAGCGCTTCCCGCCATTGGCGTGCGAACCGGTTTGCCCGCCGGGCGCTGTACTCGAAGGGGAGCCGGAGTGTTCCGACGGCTATGTGGACACCTTCAACGGCGGCTGTTACGCGGCAGCTCCCGCCTTCTCTCCGCTCCCCTCCGGGTTCGATCCCCTCTGGGTGTGCGGAGAGAGCGGCATCTATGACAACGGACTGCACGGGGATTCCGACTGGTACGCGTTCACCCTGACCGAATCGAAAACCGTGACCTTCAGCCTCTGCGCGAACTTCGACTGGGTGTACACTCATCTCTTCATGCCCGATCCGGATTGCTCGTCCTACGCGTTCGTGGGTTTTGCGCAGGCCCGCGCCTATGAGACGGCCACCATCAGCGCTTCAATCGGCCCCGGCACCTACTGGTACGCCGTGGCCCCCTACGGCGATGTGTATCTCAACGATGACTGCGGGGAGGCGCGCTATCTCTTCAAGGTCGAAGGGCTCGGGTCGGGTCCGACCGGCGCCGAACCGGTGAGCTGGGGCGCCCTGAAAACGCTCTTCCGATAGAAGAGAACCGAGAAACCGTGGGGGCAACTCGAAGGGCGTCTCCGGACGACACGGGGACCGCCGAGATCGCGAGGACGAGGGCCCGAGCGGGGGCGAGGCGACACGCGCCGGTCGACCGGGCGCGCGCCGCGCCTACTCGGCCGGCACCAAGATGAAAAAGTCGACGAGGAGGCGCGTGATCTGGGCGATGACCGCCTCGAGCGCGTAGACCTCCTCCTCGGCGCGGTTGATGAAGACGGCGATCGCGAGATGGCCGGCGCCGTCCGGAAGCTCTACGATGCCGGCGTCGTTAACCGTGGCGAGCCCTCCCCCCCACATCGTGCCGGTCTTGTGGGGCGGGCGCGGGAGGCCGGGCGGGAGCATGCCGCGTATCCGGTTCGACCCGTTGCACTCGGACATCGTCTTGAGAAGGAGGTCGCGAGAGGCGGGCTCCAGCGCGTTGCCGGCCCAGATCTTCTCGAGAAGCCGCGCCATCGCAATCGGCGTCGAGCTGTCGCGAACGTCGACCGAAGCGACCGCGGCGGCCCTCCTCTTCTCCTCCTTGGTGATCTCGGCGACCAGCGCCTCGTATGTCTCCCAGGAGAACGTGTCGTCCGCGATCGTCCCCTCGAGGCCGTCCCAGGCAAGGAGGAGCTGGAGGGTCGATCGGTCGATCCGCATGTCCACGATGCCGAGCTGCCGGACCCGCTTCGTCACCGCCTTCGGCCCCCCCGCCGCCCTGAGAGCGAGATCCGAGGCGGTGTTGTCGCTCACGACGAGCGAGAGGCGCAAGAGATTTCGCAGCGAAAGGTTCACACCGGGGGAATGAAAGAGAAAGGCGATGTCGCCGCTCCCCGGCCTGGAGTCCTCGGGGCGCAGGACGGCGTACGTCGTGTCGAGATCGATCTCGCCCCGCTCGGCTCTCGTGAGGAGCTGCACGGCGATCGGGATCTTGTAGACGCTCGCCATCGGGAAGCGCTTGCTCCCGTTGTGGGCGAGAAGGCGCCGCGACTCGAGGTGGATCGCCGCGACCCCGACCTCACCGCTCACCTCCCCCGCGATGCGCGCGATCTCCGCCTCGACGAGCGCGGCGCGCGGCGTCTCCGGCTCCGGGCCTTGCGCGAAGAGGTAGCCGGTGAGGAGCGGAAGAAGAACGAGGGCGATCCATCTCCGGCCGACGCCGGTTCTTCTTCCCATCGTCCCGCGCGGCGCCGGTCGCCGTTCGTTCATCCGTCTCTCCGATTCGCGTTCGCCCGCTTCGGCCTCCAGCCGAACCGCGCGAGCGGCACCTTTCCCCTGTCGTTGAACAGGATCCCCTCCCCTTCCAGAAGACGGCGCTGGGCCGCCGCGCACCCCGGCTCGGATCGCGCGCTCACCTGACCCTTCGCGTTGATCACCCGATGCCACGGAACGTCGTTCCCAGCGGGGAGCGCGTGGAGCGCGTATCCGACCTGCCGCGGGTTCGGGATCCCCGCGAGCGCGGCGATCTGGCCGTAGCTGGCGACCCGTCCCCTCGGCACCCGCCTCACGATCCCGTAGATGCGGGCGTAGAGCGTCTCCCCTTCCCGATCGGTGCGCGCGGGGCGCCACGCGGCCGGGGCTTCCGACCTCCGCGTGCGGCCGATCGGTCGATCGAGCCGGTCGAGGAGGCTCCCCGGGCTCCTGCCCACGACGAGAAGGGCGCGGTGCTCCCTCGAGAGAAGGCCCCTCGCTCGCGCGCGATCGAGGAATGCAACCAACAAGTCGTAGTACCCGCCGGAGTTCAGCAGGGCGCACGGCTTCCGATGCAGCCCGAGCTGGGCGCCCGTGAGCGCCTCAAACAGCTCATCGAGGGTGCCGAAGGCGCCCGGGAGCGCGAGAAACGCGTCGGAGATCTCGGAGAGAAGCGCCTTTCGTTCATGCATCGAGGAAACCACGCGGAGGTCCCTGACCCCCGGGTGCGCGAGCCCCTTCTCGTACATGAAGCCTGGGATCACGCCGGTCACGCGCCCTCCGGCGGCGAGCGCCGCGTCGGCGAGCTCGCCCATCACCCCGGCCCTCCCCCCTCCGTACGCGAGCCCGATCCCGCGCGCGGCGAGCTCG
>JBDRFQ010000179.1:0-17475 GCA_043818685.1 Candidatus Eiseniibacteriota bacterium | reverse complement strand
GATCTTCCAGAGGGACTACCCCCTCATCCTGGCGAACACGTTCGTCGCCGCCCTCCTCGTGGTGGTGGGGAACCTCCTCGCCGACGTCGCCTACTCGATGATCGACCCGCGCATTCGGATGGGAGGGGGAGAGCGATGAGTCCTTCGCTCGAACGGGGCCCCGTCCCTCGGGAACGGGCGAGGGTGGGAAGGCTCTTCCGGCTCCTCCTCCTCGCGGGGCTCATGGGGATCATGCCCTGGAGGGGCGCGCGGATCGGCCGCTTTCTCCTGGAGGGGAACGGCGCGGGGATCCTCTCGGTTCTCTTCCTCATCGCCGCGATCGCCGGGCTCGCCGCCTGGGCGATCGCGGAGCGAAACGCGCCCCCCGGGGCCGGGAGCGGGTTCCTCGGCCGCTTCAGGCGGAATCGGCTCGCGTCCTTCGGGCTCGGCATGATGCTCCTCCTCTATTCGGGCGCTCTTCTCACGCCGATCCTCGCGCCGGCCGACCCGAACCGCCAGGACCTCGGGGCGTGCGCCCTTTCCCCCTCCGCCTCGCATCTTCTCGGAACGGACCAGTACGGGCGCGACGTGCTCAGCCGCATACTGTATGGATCAAGGATCTCTCTCTTTATCGGGTTCGTCTCGGTGGCGATCTCCGTGACGATCGGCAGCCTGGTCGGCGCCGTGGCCGGGTACGTCGGGGGGGGCGTCGACTGGGGCCTGATGCGCTTCGTCGACGTGCTCCTCTCCTTCCCGCGGCTGCTCCTCCTTCTCGCCGTGATCGCGCTCTTTCACCCGTCGATCTTTCTTCTCATCGCGGTTCTCGGGCTGACCGGATGGATGGGGACCGCGCGGATCGTGCGCAGCGAGGTTCTCTCCCTGAAGGAGAGGGAGTTCGTCCTTGCGGCACGCGCCCTCGGCTTCGGCGGGCGGCGGATTCTCTTCTTCCACGTCCTTCCCAACGTGATCGCTCCGATCATCGTTGCGGCGACTCTGAACATCGGGAACACGGTGATGCTCGAGGCCTCGCTCTCCTTCCTCGGGCTCGGCGTCCAGCCGCCGACGGCGAGCTGGGGAACGATGATCAACGACGGGAGGGACCTTCTGACGAGCGCCTGGTGGCTCGCCACCTTCCCGGGCATCGCGATCCTCTTCACCGTGACCGGCTTCAATCTGGTCGGAGACGGTCTCAGGGACGCTCTCGATCCCCGCCTCCGGCGCTAGCCTTCGCCCGCACCGCCGGACCTCCACCGCCCCTTCTCACCGGACGATTGACGTTCCCGCGCGCTCGGGGTATCGTACAGGCGCCGGCGAGAATCCGTCTTCGAACGCCCGCCGGTCGCCGGGGGCGGACCGCCCCGGCGGCTCACGGAAACGAGATGGGGGAATGGCAATGAGACTTCCGAAGTCCGCCTGGATCCTTTTGTTTTTCGGCGCCTTCCTGTTTGCGGGCTGTGGAGACGACGAGAAGACCTCGACGGTCGGACCGCCCGACGGAAAGGACCAGGTCGTTCTCACCCTCGAGAACTTCGGCGAAACCGCTCCTTATCATATGGCCCTCTGGTCGATCGACGGCTCGGACACCTCGCTCGTTCTCCGGTTCGGCGTTCAGGACGGCGCGCCGGTCACCCTCGCGGGCGCGCCGATTCCCTCGATCGATCAGGAGGATCCGCTCGGAAACGCGGATCGGCTCCTCGTCACGCTCGAGAGCGACACGCTCGGGAGCTTACCCGGCCCAAGCCGGCTCCTCGGAGGGCCGATCGCCGCCGGGGCGGCGACCCTCACAACGGCCGACGCGGGGGGCGTCGGAGCGGACCTCGCCGTTTCCGCAGGGTTCTTCCTCTTCGACACCCCGACGACGGCGCGGCAAGAGGACTGCGGGAGGGGGGTCTGGTGGACCGACGGGGAGGGGGCGGCGGCCCTCGCCCTGCCCGTGCTCTCGGGTGGGTGGGTTTACGAAGGATGGGTGATCGACCGCGTGTCCGGGCTCCCCTACTCGACCGGCCGCTTCACCGGCCCGACCGGGGCGGACCGCGACGGGGCAGGCGCCACGGCCGGACCCGGCGGCGGCTACGGCTTCCCCGGGCAGGACTTCGTCACGGCCGCCGGATCCGTTCCGGTGCTCGAGGTCGATGACGGCAGCTTCGCCGTCGCGGTGACCCTCGAGCCGGAGCCGGACCTCGCGGACGGTCCTTTCTTTCTCAAGCTTCTGGAGAAGAACGCCGGGAGCGGCGGCCTTCTCCTCACCGCCACCAACCTTCCGCGCCTTCCGGCCGGCTCGTACTACGAGATCTGGGCCTCGTTTCCCGACACGCTCATGTCCGTCGGGAAGTTCCGCTACGTGAACCGCCGGATCGTGGACGTGGAGTCCGGCGAGGAGATCCCCGGCTTTCCGAGCGGGTGCAGCCTCGCGGACGCGAGCGCGATCCGGATCTCGGTCGAGAACGGATCGGCCGGTCCGGAGCCGAGCGGATCCTTCCTCCTCGCAGGATCGATCGCGGGGGGAGCGGCGACCCTCTCCCCGGCCGATCCGCTCGCCCTGGGTCACGCGTACAATGAAACCGCGGTCCGCTACGTTCTGGAGACTCCTTCGACCGCCTCTCCCGGCGACTACCGGCGGGGAATCTGGTTCTTCGAGGTGGCGGGCGGCGAGACCACCAGCACGCTTCCGATCCCGGACGCCCCCTCCGGATGGAAGTACGAGGGGTGGGTGTACAAGGTCTTCGGGGCCCCCGACACGGCCTCGACCGGTTCGTTCGTCACGCCGCTCGGAGCGGATGCCGACAGCGCCGGTCCGTCCGCGGGGTCGGACGGTGTGGTCCCCCCCTTCCCGGGGCAGGACTTCGTGAGCTTCCCGATTCGGAATCTCGACGACGGAACCTACGGGGTCTTCTTGTCGCTCGAGCCGGAGGACGATCCGGCGCCCCGGTCGCCTTTCCTCCGGATCTTCGAAGACAACGACATCGACGCCGTCGGCCAGAACGTCACCCAGCCGCTCGGCAGCCTGTCGGCGACGCTCCCTACCGGGACGGTCCAGGTCAAGGCCTCCAAGACCATCGTCATGAACTCGCGGGGAGGATCTCTCCCGCGGGCGCTCATTACCTTCGGAAGGAAGTAGCCGGGCGGAGGGGAAGCTTGCGCAGGGTCGTTTCCGCCAGCCGCCGGACCGACCTTCCCGCCTGGTACGCCGCCTGGTTCGTGCGGAGGCTTCGCGAGGGCTTCGCCTCCTATCGGTCACCCTTCTCCTCGCGGGTGTACGAGGTCTCCCTTCGAAGAGAGGACGTCGCCGCGTTCGTCTTCTGGACGCGCGACGCCCTCCCGTTCGGGAGGGCGCTCGACCTCCTCGACGCAGAGGCCTACCCCTACTACTTCCAGTACACCCTGAACGGCTACCCCGCGGATCTGGAGCCGGGCCTCTCGGGCGAGAGGGGTCAGAGCGGCCTCCTCGCGCTCGCGGGCCGGATCGGGCCGGATCGGGTCGTCTGGCGGTACGACCCGATCGTTCTCACCCCCGGGCTCGAGCCGGACGACCACCGCAGGCGCTTCGCCCGCCTCGCGCGGACACTCTCCGGATCGGTCGACACGGTGATGGTGAGCTTCCTCGATCGCTACCGGAAGGTGGAGAGGCGCCTCGCCCGAGCGGACCGGGTGTTTCGCGATCCGGAGAAGGACGAGGCGGGCCGTCTCCTCCTCGATCTGCAGGCGATCGCGCGCGGCGAGAGCATCGCGCTCGCCACGTGCTGCGAGGAGGACCTCCGTCCTCGCGAGGTCCCGAAGGGGGCCTGCGTGGACGCTGAGCGGATCGGTCGAATCGCCCCGGACGAGAGGTGGAAGGCGCCGGCCCGCCCGACGCGAGAGGGGTGCGGATGCGCGGAAAGCCGGGACATCGGCGCGTACGATTCGTGCCCGTTCGGGTGCGTCTACTGCTACGCGATCCGCTCGAAAGAAAGCGCGGCGCGGATGCGCGCCTCTCACCGAGAGGGGAGCCCGCGGCTTCTCGAGTAGTTGCGCGGGGGTTCCGTGCCCGGCGGAGAAGAGAGGAGAAAGGCGGTCTTGTGAGTGTAAAGGGGGAGCCGAACGACCTGGTCGTAGGCGAGCCAGACGTGGATCCTCCCGTCCTTTCTCCAAACGAGAACGCGGTCCCCCTCGACGGGGATCTTCTTGTCGCCGGCGTACTCGAGGATCTCGCCTCGAATGTGCTGCTCGGAGTTCAGGGCCGACTCCGCGACGATCTCGCGAACGCGCATCGAGAGCATGCGGTGAAGCACGTGGGGGAATCCGAAAAGGAAGAGAAAGTGGGCGGCGACCAGGACCAGGCAGAGCTTGAACACGAACCGCATGCGGATATCCCCCCTCTCCACGTATCGGCAGGGAAGGGGGCTCTTTGCGGGGGGCGCGGAGCGGATCATGTAACGATTGGCAAATCAATAGGTTGGGCGGCTCATGTCGCGCCGGATCGATGCGGGAGGGCGCCGAAAGAAAGCCGCCCCGCGCCTATCCCCGATCAGGCGGCGGGGCGGTTCTTCTCGAGCATGAAGGCCGGAATTCCCGTTCCCGGGTTCCCCGGAGAGAGAGCGCCGGGCCGGACTACGACTCCGTGATTCGGACCCGCTTCTCGAATTCCCTTTCGTCGAGCTTCCCCTCGTTGTAGTCCGTGATCTCCTTCATCTGCACGCGAATCAGGAGGCGCTCCGTCTTCTCAGCGCCCCAGGATCCCATGAGCGGCGTCGCGAAGATCGTGAACCACTCGGTCGGCTTCGCGCGGGCGATCGTGTCGCCGTAGTCGCGGATCACCTCGACGAGTTCCTTCTTGACGAGACTCCAACGCTCCTCGTCGTCGACGGTCTTCTTCTTCTCCCCCTGTTCCTGCTTCTTCTTCTCGTCGTCCGCCTTCTTCTTCTTGATCGTGATGACCGTCTCGCCCTCCTTCTTCTTCTCCTCGCGCTCGATCGAGTACCCCTCTCCGATATCGAGCAGCTTCGAGAGCGATTCCCAGCGGAACTGATCGTCGACGATCCCGAGCTCCATGGTGAAGACGAACCCGTAGCCGTCGAGGTAAACCCCGCGCGTGGGGTGCGTGGATTTCACCAGGGCGTTTTCGCTGTCGACGAGAGCCTCGTCGAGGATCTTCTCCATGATGGAGATCTGCTTCTGGAGCTTCTTGTCGCCGCCCTCATCCGCGGTCGCCCCGAATCGGGGAAGGACGAAGACCGCGGCGAGGATGAGCCCTCCGATGATGGCGACTCGACTCCTGCTTTTCATGCGTCACCTCCTCGGGCCATTCCGACCCCGCAGGTTACGACGAGAGAATGCCCGCCGCCGATTAAGGATTCTGGCGGCCGGAGCCTACATGGTACCCTCGGGGCGTGGAGAGGACAATCGATCGTTCGCTCGAGAGGGCGGCCGCTCTCCGGCGGGGGGAGCCCTTCCTCTTCTTCGAAGGGAAGACGGTCCGCTACGGCGTCTTCGTCGATCGCGTGGCCCGGACCGCCGGGGGTCTCGAGCGGGCCGGGGTGCGCGCAGGCGACCGGGTCGCCCTGCTTCTCGGGAACGTGCCCGAGTTCGCCGAGGCCGTCTTCGCCCTCCTGCGCCTGGGGGCGGTGATCGTCCCGATCAACCAGTTCTTGGCGCCTCCGGAGATCGCCCGTCTCATCAAGCGGGCTGGGCCGGCCTCGATCGTGGCGGGAGAGGAGATGCTGCCGCTCCTCTCAGACGCCCCGAGTCTGGAGCGCGGCCTCTTCGTCGTCGGACGGGAGAAACGGGGCGACCACCGCCGGTTCGAGGATCTCGGGCGTGGGGAAGCGCTCTCCGAGGCGGTGCCGAGACCGGCGCCGGAGACGACCGCCCTCCTCCTCTTCACGTCCGGGACCGAGGGAGAGCCGCGCGGCGTCCTCCTCTCGCACGGCAACCTGTGTGCGAACGCCCGGCAGTGCGTCGAGGCGCTCGAGACGGGACCGGAGGACCGGTTTCTCCTCTTTCTCCCCCTCTTTCACACCTTCACGCTCACGGTCTGTCTCTTCCTCCCGGCGATGCTGGGGGCGTCGATCGTGATGGTCCGGTCCGCGAGGAACTTCCCCGCGATGATGCGGCAGGCGGTCCTTTTCAGGCGCGTGACGGTTTTCGTGGCGGTGCCCGCCGTTTACAACGCGCTCGCCCGGAAACGGATTCCCTTTCTCGTGCGGAAGCTCCACAGCATACGGATGATGGTCTCGGGGAGCGCGCCCCTGACGACCCAGACGATCGCCGCCGTGGAGGCGAAGTTCGGGGCTCCCCTCCTCGAGGGGTACGGCCTCACGGAGGCCGGCCCCGTGGTCTCGGTGAACCGGCCGGCGAAACGGCTGGCGGGAACCGTCGGGCTCCCCCTCCCCGGAATCGATGTTCGCGTCGTCGGTCGGAAGGGAGAGGAGCGGATGCCGGGAGAGGTGGGCGAGCTTCTGGTCAGGGGGGAGAACGTCGCCGACCGGTATCTCGGGGACGACTCGCCGGTCGAGAACGGCTGGCTCCGGACCGGGGATCTCGCGAGCTTGAACGAGGACGGCTTCATCACGATTCACGATCGGAAGAAGGACGTCATCCTCGTGCGGGGCATCAACGTCTACCCCCGGGAGATCGAGGAGGCGATCACCGAGCATCCGGCGGTCGCCGGGGCGGCGGTCGTGCGCGCGCTGAGCGAGAGAAAGGGGGAGGTCCCTCGGGCCTTCGTTGTGCCCTCGGAAGGAATGACGCTCACCCCCGCGACGATCCTGGGGCACCTCCGGGGAAAGCTCGCTCCCTACAAGATCCCGGCGTACGTGGAGATCGTGAGCGATCTGCCGCGGGGCGGGACGGGGAAGATCCTCCGCCGGGTTCTCGAGGAGCGGCCCCTCCCCGGCGGGGCGCCGGGAAGCGCATGAGCGGCCGGCTTCGGCGAGGAGGCCGCGAGGAGAACAGCCGGTGACCGTGCGCAGCGCCTCCCGTCTCCTTGCGGTTCTTCTCGCCCTCGCCGCGGACGGGGGAGCGCGCGCCGAGGACCCGCGCGTCGGCGAGATCCACATCCTCCGCAAGGACGTCTTCAATCCGTCCGTCCCCCGGTTCGACCGCTTCCCCTACTCCTGGGCAAACGCCCTGCATGTCAGGACCCGCGAGGAAGTGATCCGCGAGGCCCTTCTCTTCCGGCCCGGCGACGCCTTCGATCCCGAGCTCCTCGACGAAACGGAAAGGAACCTGAGGCGTCTTTCGTTCGTCGCGTACGCCTCCGTGGTCCCCGCGGGCGGGGATTCCCTCCGGAGGGACGTCGTCGTCGAGACCCACGACATGTGGTCCACCCAGTTCTCCCTCGATCTCGGAAAGGACGAGGCGGAGAGCGGTGACGGGGAAAGCCGCTTCGAGCTGAAGATCGAGGAGCAGAACCTCTTCGGGTTCGGAAAGCGGGTGGAGCTTCTCTACAGACGGACGGACGGGAAGAACGGCTTCGGCTGGCTTCTTTTCGACCCGCAGCTCTTCGGGAGCCGGGTCACCCTGCGCGCGTACGACAGGGAGCGCAGCCCCGGACGGGAGAGGGGCCTCGAGATCGAGAGGCCCTTCTACTCGCTCGAGTCGCGTTGGGGGGCGGGAGGCGCGACCGCTTTCCGGTCGGGGGAGGACCGCCTCTTCCGGCGGGACACGGAGACCGGAACGTTCTTCCACGAAACGCGCTGGAGCTTCGCGCACGTCGGGCGAATGGCGGGGGAGCGCTACCGGAAGCTGCTGCTCCGGACCGTCTTCGTGCGGGAGGAGACGGACTACTCGGACCTTCGCGCATCCCACGGGGCGTCCCCGGACTCCAGCATTCTGGAGGCGGGGGAGAAGACGGACTACGTCGGGCTCTCCGCCGCCTACGGCCGCTTCCGCTTCGTCGAGGACGAGGGGATCGATTTCTTCGACCGGGTCGAGGACATCGAGCGGGGGGCCTACGCGGGGATCGGCGCCGGGCCCCTGTGGGGATCGCCGAACCGGTGGCGCCTCGTGTCCGAGGGGGAGTGGGCCGGGGCGTTCGGCGGCCACCGGTACGGCTCGATCGCGGCGGCGTTCCTCTGCGAGCGCCGCCCTTCTTCGTGGGGCAGGACCTCCCTGGGCGCCGCGGCCCTCTATCACGAGAGGTGGGCGGCCCGGTTCGCCGTCGCCGCGCGCGCCCTCTGGGAGGAGGGTTGGCGTCTGAACCCGGGCCGGGAGTCCTTCGTCGACGGCCCGAACGGTCTGCGCGGCTACGAGGACCGATCCGACGCCGGCTCGCGGCGCCTCCTCGTCAACGTCGAGAACCGGTTCGACACCGGCCTCCGCCTTCTCACGGTCGCCCTCGGTCTCGCCCTCTTCTTCGACGCGGGTGGAGCGTGGGACGAGGACGAGCCGGTTCGCTTCCGCGATGTACGCTCTTCGGCCGGTGCCGGCCTCCGGCTCGGTCTGACGAAGTCGAAGGACGGGAGGACCTTCCGGATCGACCTCGCGCGGAACCTCCAAGACGGCTCGTTCCGGCTCGACGCCGGCCTCGGCCACCTGTTCCTCATTGGAAGGCCCTTCACCGGGTTCACCAGGCCCCTCCGACCCTGATCCCGCCCCCCGCCGGCGCCTGCGAGCCCCTCCGCCGGACAACCACGAGGATCCTCAAGGAAACGAGCGGTCGTTTCGATAAGGGGTGGGGGCGGAGAGCACCGCCCCGGTCGAGCGGAACCGGCACCGGCGGCGACCCGGAATCGGTCCGGGTGTTCGAGGGGCGGGGAAGTGCGGCGGGGAGGTCCTCCTTCCACCCCCGAACGCGCGGGCGCCGGCCGCGAGGAGGAGAGTAGCGGAATGGAGCGAAAACACCCCACCACCAGAAGAAAAGGGATCTCGCTCGGCGAGCTCTTGATCGTCCTGGGGATCATCGCGATCACTGCGATCGTCGTTCTTCTCAACTTCGCGAACACGCATTCCCTTTCAAGGGAGGCGGCCCTCGAGGAGAACCTCGGCCTCCTCCGCGAGGCTCTCGACCTGTACCGCGAGGACCACGGTTGGTATCCGTGCGACCCGCTCGAGGACTGGAACCGCGCGGGCGATCCCGAGACGCTGAAGCTCCAGCTCACGGGGTACACGAACGAGAGCGGAAAGCCCTCCGCCTCGCGAAGCCCCGAACACCCGTTCGGGCCCTATCTGAGCTCGTGGCCGGTCGAGCCCGTTTCGGGAAGCGGGCAGGTCGCCGTCGACCGGACGAACAAGCGGATCTTCGACCGAATGGCGGACCTTGTCGCCGTGGGTTCCGGAGAGGGCGGGTGGCACTATGAGCCGCGCTCCGGCAACATCTGCGCCAACCTGGGGAACGGCTACCCGAGCGACTACGCCCACTACTAGCCCGGACCACGCACGCGTTTCCTCCTGCGGCCGCGCTCCGCATCCTCTCGGCGCAGACGCGTGCGTAATCCTGGCGAGCCACCCGAGGCCAATCGCCTTGACACCCGACCGCCGGGTACATTAAGTTAAGCGAGGAGATGGTTTTCCCCCGCTCCTTCCGGGTCGGGGGTTTTCTGCCTGTCGGACGCGCCGGGAATCCCCGGGGTTCTCTGCGCGCCAAGAAGGCGTGCCCTTGTGGAACCGGCAACCCGCACCATCGAAAAGCAGCTCCGCGGCCTGAAGGAGAGGGTCGGGGGGCTCGAATCAGCCCTTGTCGCCTTCTCCGGGGGGACCGACAGCACGTTGCTCGTCCGGGTGGCGCGCGACGAGCTCGGGGAGAGGGCGGTCGCCCTCACCGCCGTCTCGCCGTCGCTGGCGCGCGAGGAGCTGGAAGAGAGCCGTGCGTTCGCCCGGGCGATCGGCATCCGCCACCTCGTCCTCGAATCGCGCGAGATGGAGAATCCCGACTACGTCCGCAACCCGGAAGACCGCTGCTATTTCTGCAAGAGCGAGCTCTTCCGCCTTTGCCGCGACGAGGCGGCCCGCCTCGGCCTCCGGTGGGTCGTGGAAGGAAGCCAGAAGGACGACCTAGCGGACATCCGCCCGGGCCGGCGAGCCGCGGAGGAGCTCGGCGTCCGCTCCCCGCTCGTGGAGGCCGGCCTCGGAAAGACCGAGGTTCGTGCGATCTCCCGGCTCCTCGGCCTGCCGACCTGGGACAAGCCCGCGATGGCTTGCCTCGCGTCCCGCTTCCCGACCGGCACGCCGATCACCGAGGAGGGACTCGGGCGTGTGGAGAGGTGCGAGCGTTTCCTGAGGGAGAGGGGCTTCCGCCTCTTCCGGGTGCGCGTCGAAGGGCGGAACGCGCGGGTCGAGCTCGGTCCCGAAGAGACCGGCCGTCTGGCGGCGGGCCCGCTCCGGCCGGAGTTCGTCTCGGTTTGCAGGGAGAACGGCTTCGCCCGCGTCGTGCTCGATCTCGAGGGATACCGGCAGGGGGGGAGGGAAGGGGTCGATGCGGGTTTCGCGTGAGTTCCGGTTCGACGCCGCGCACCGGCTCGGGCGGCACGGCGGCCCGTGCGAGGCGCTCCACGGCCACACGTGGAGGCTCCGCGTGACAGTCGAGGCTCCCGTCGCGGAGGACGGCATCGCGTACGACTTCCTCCGCCTGGAAGAGGAGGTCCGGCGGCACGTTCTCGCGCGCCTCGATCATTCGTACCTGAATGATATTCTCGCCTCGCCTTCGGCCGAAAACGTGGCCGTTTGGGTGTGGGAGGCGCTCGCCCATCTCCCTCTCGCCGAGATCCGGGTGTGGGAGACCGAGGACTGCGTCGTGACGTATGACGGAGAAGAGTAGAAGGGAAGGGGCCGATGGGCCCGAGACGGTCCGCCGAGAGGTGATCCAGGCGTACCGGGCGCGGTATGCGCGGACCTTCCGGCGCCGCTGGGGCGTCGACGCGCCTGGGCGGCGGGTGAAGAGGGTCGCCTTCGTTCACGGCGGCCCGCAGGACGGCGAGACCGGGCGCCGCCGCGCGCAGCTCGAGGCGAGGGGCGCCGCCGTGGGCGAGTGGTGGCCCGCCAGTGTCCACCCGCCCGCGATCGAGGAGGAGTGGCACGCGATGCTCTTGTTGATCGGCGAGCCGGAGGAGGAGGGAGCGCGGCGGCGCCTGTCGCGGTCGCTCGTGCTCGGCGTCGGTCGCGGGGCGCTCGTCGCGGCCGCGCCGCCGGCGGTCCCTTTCCTCGCCAGGGAGGGACTTCTCCGCGGGCGCCGCGCGGCCTGTCCTCCCGCGGACGAAGAGGAGATCGTCCGCCACGGCGCATCACCCGCCGGATCGCCCCTCGCGCGCGACGGGGTCTTCCTCACCTGCTCCGCCTGGGAGAGAGTCCCCGAGCTGATCCGGTCCCTGCTCGATCTCCTGCATCCGGCCCGCCAGGAAGGAGCCAGCGAACGATGAAACCGACGAACGACGCGATCGCGGAGCTGAAGCCGACCGACCTCGTGAGGAGGCTGATCGAGGCGATCGGCGAGGACCCGAACCGCGAAGGGCTCCAGAAAACCCCGGAACGCGTGGTCAACGCCTATCGTTTCCTCACCGAGGGCTATCGCCTGACCCCCGAGGAGGTCGTGAAGGACGCGGTCTTCCACGAGACGGTGAACGAGATGGTGATGATTCAGAACATCGATGTGTACAGCCTCTGCGAGCACCATCTTCTCCCGTTCTACGGGCACTGCCACGTGGCGTACATACCGGACGGCAAGGTGATCGGCCTTTCCAAGGTCCCGCGGATCGTCGAGGTCTATTCGCGAAGGCTCCAGCTCCAGGAGCGGCTGACGAACCAGATTGCCGACGCGATCGATCGGATCCTCAGTCCGAAGGGGGTCGCCGTCGTGGTCGACGCGCTCCACCTGTGCATGGCGATGCGCGGCGTGGAGAAGCAGAACGCGCTCACGAAGACCAGCGCTCTTCTCGGGGAGTTTCATGAAGACCCGCAGACTCGCGCCGAGTTCTTCTCCCTCCTCCACGGCACCCGGGGCTAGTCGAACGGGGCTCGGAGGACCGGGCGCCCGGCCCCGGCCGGTGGAGAGGGCAAGAGAGTGGATGCGCCCATGAAGAAACCCGCCGTGCATCTCGGGGACGCCTGGAGCCAATGGGACGGGGATCTCTCCTCCTACGAGTGGAAGGTCGAGACCTCCCACCGTCCCTTCCTCATCTTCTTCGCGCTCTTCTGCATCGCGCTCGTGGGGATCGGCTGGCTCCTCTGGTATCTCGTCGTTCCGAGGCTCGCCGAGCTGCATCCGCGGGCACCCTTCTGGACCGGCGTCGCGTTCCTCGTCGGAGGGGGGGGCGTTGTCCTCGTCAGCCTGTCCGTCATCCTCAGCGTTCTCACCGACCGAAGGCTCCTTCTCACGCGCCTGGCGCTCGTCTTCCTCGTTCTCGCCGTGCGCCCGACCGCCCGCATCGCGCAGCGCTTCGGCTTCTCGCGGGACCGGGTGGAAAACTCCTTCCTGAAGATCCACAACACGGTGACCCGGCTCATCGACTCGGGCGAAGGATACGATCGGATCCTCGTTCTTCTCCCGCGCTGCCTCTCGAGGGAGGCGCGGAGCCGGCTCGTCGCGCTCGCCGAGAAGCACTGCTGCCGGCTCTACACCGCCGCGGGAGGAAGCGAGGCGCTGCTGCAGATCCGGGCCCTCCGGCCGAAAGCGATCGTCGCGGTGGCCTGCGAGCGGGACCTCGTCGCCGGGATTCGCGACGCGGGGACCGGGATTCCGGTGATCGGCGTTCCGAACATACGGGAAAACGGACCGTGCTGGAAGGCGAACGTGGACTACCGGGAGTTCGAGAAGGCGATCCGATATTTCACTCACGGATTCTCGCGAGGCGAAATATAGGCCGCTCGCGTCCCTCAGCGGCGGAATCGGGCGCGCTCGCGGGCTACGGGCCGCCCGGATGCCCGCCCCCGCTCCCCTCCGGCTTCTTCACGAGAACCGCTTCGACCCCGACCGCCTGCATCCCGCGGAGAAGCTCGACCGAGACGACGTCGCCCGGTTTCCGCGCGCGGAGAGCATCGGCGTAGCCGCGGAGGTCTTTGACGGGCATGTTCCCGAGACCGACCACCCGGTCTCCCGGAAGGATCCCCGCCTTCTCCGCGGGGGAGCCGGGAACGACCTCGGCGATGAGGACCCCATCCCCCCCCAGGGCGGTGAAGTCGGGCACCGTGCCGAGAAACGGGCGCTCCTCCGCCGGGGAAGAGGGGGCCGCGAGCGGGAGCGCGCCTCCATGGAAACCGTCCTCGGCGAACCGCGCGAAGAGGGGGGCCGCGCGGGCGGCGAAGAGGACGACGCGGGCGAGCCCCTCGTAGTCGATCTTCTCCTCGGTGTCGGTCGGGCGATGGTAGTCCGCGTGCGGACCGGTGAAGAGCATGAGGGAGGGAACCCCGGCGGCGGCGAAGGGGGCCAGATCGCCCGCCTCGTAGCCGGAGCGCATCTCCGCGAGGGCGAGATCCTCCGAGCCCGCCGCGCGAAGGAAGGAGGCCCGCGCGCTGTCCGTGAGACCCTCGACCGCGACGAGGAGGGGCTTGCCGCGGAGGCGGCCGACCATGTCGATGTTCACCATCGCGGCGGTCTTCTCGAGCGGGCAGGGGGGATCGCAGACGTACGCCCGCGAGCCGAGAAGACCGATCTCCTCCCCGGTGAACGCGACGAAGATCACCGGCCCGTCGTGCGGATTGTCCGCCGCGTAGACGCGAGCCAACTCGATGAGGAGCGCGACCCCCGAGGCGTTGTCGTCCGCACCCGGACAAACGATCCCCTCCTTCGTGCCGAGATGATCGTAGTGCGCGCCGATCACGAGCGTCCTCCCCTGCCGGTCTCCGTCGACGATCCCGAGGACGTTTCGTGCGAAGCTCGCCGGCGAGCGCGGCTCAGGTCCCGGTCCTTCCGCGCAGGGTGCGGGCTCGCCTCCTGGGAAGACCGGGAACGGCTGGACGTAGGAGGTGAGGCGCGCATCCACCTCCCGACCCGCCCAAAGGCTTGGGAAAGGGTCGAGACCGATTGTGCCGAACGCATCCGCGATGTGTTCCGCGGCGAGGCGTTCCCCCTCGCTCCCCGCCTCGCGCCCGGCCAGCTCGGGTGAGGAAAGAAACCGGACGTGAGCGGCAAGACGCCCGGCGAGAGCGGGGTCCGCGGGCACCTGAGCGACGCCCGCCCCGCACGCCGCGGCGAGGGAGACGGCCAGAGCAACGACGATCCGAACCATCATGAATGTGAAGATAGGCGAAGAGAGGGGCCCCCGGCAAGGGGAAGCGCTTGCGCGCGCGCGCCGCGCGGCATAGCATATGGGAAGCCGCTGCAACAGAACCGGAAGAGGATTCGCATGGACGCGCACGGCCGATTCGACGGGTCCGAGACCCCGCACCGCTCGCGGAAGATCCGGGCGGACGCCGACGAGGTGTTCGACTTTCTCTCCGAGAAGCGGAACCTGCCCCTCTGGTGGGGACCCTCCGCGAACGGGGAGGGGGATGATGAGCTCCACATGGACGTCGAGGCGGGCTCCCGCACCCTCCATCTTCGCTGGGGATCGCCGGGGATGTGGCGGCACATGGCGACCACGGTCGTTCCGGAGAAGGACGCCTCGCGGGTCACGATCCGGTTCGTTCCGGTTCCCGGGTGCGACGGGGTCTGCCTCGACCGGGAGATCCTGCGGGCGAGAGGGCAGCTCGGCAGGCTCGCCCGGCTGCTCCGGGGGCGCGCGCATCTCATCGACAGCGAGGGCTACTGGCTCTGAGGGGCCGCCTCCCTCTCCCTCCCCTCGATCGCCTCGATCGCCGTCACCGCCGCCTTCGCCGCGGCGTCGACCTCCGCTTCCTCCCCGCTCATCTGGAGCCGCCCGTACGCCCCGAAGGGCTGCACCTGAACCAAGGTCACACGCGCCGTCTTCTCCGCCTCGTTCGCGGCGAGCGCGATGTACCCCGCCGGCTCCGTCTCCATGATGAAGAGGGACTGTCCGGGGAGAAGCATCGATCCGTACCGGGTCCGGTTCACGGTCTGCGCGTGCATCGGCTCGACCGCGCGGATGATCTGGCTGGATACCACGCGGGGCTTCAGCCGGGCATTCGTCTCGAGGCGCAGATAGCCGAGCGCCGCCTTTCCCGCCTGGCGGACCTCGCCCTGGTCCCTGTGGTGAACCTCGAGGAGTCCGTACGCGCGCTCGACGACCTGGATGGCCGGCCGCACCGCGGTCGCCTTGAGACAGACATCGGTGATCGTGTGGATCGGCATGCCGGGAGCGACCTCGATCCATAGGGACGCATCGTCTCTCACCGGCGGGAAACCTCGCCCCGTGCATCCGGTGAAGGCGGCGAGCTGGGGCTGCAGGCTGTCAAGAAACACGAATGCGCGAAGCTCGATCATCTCACCCTCCCTGTCGGAGCCACTTCCTTCTAGCTCATCGCCGCCCGGCCGTCAAGAACGGGGATCGCCCCCCGTGCTCGGCTTTCTTGACACGGCGCCGCTCTCCGTGGGAGCATGGCGGAGCGAAAGAGGCCGGCGGAGCCGGGGCGCCCGCCCTTCCGCGGGAGGGATGCCGGGCTCGGGCCGTGCGCTGGGGGACCGACCCGCGCATCCGGCGAGTCCCTGCTCCTCGTGATTCGACAGGGGAGTTGTCAGAAGCATCGGGCAATCCGCAAAGGTGGGGGTACAAGATGAAGATCACCGTCGTCGGCGCCGGACATGTGGGCGCCACAGTCGCGCAGCAGATCGCCCAGCAGGAGCTGGCCAAAGAGGTCGTTGTCATCGACATCTTGGAGGGGATTCCCCAGGGGAAGGGGCTCGACCTCTGGGAAACCGCTCCCGTTCTCGGCTCCGACACGATGGTGCGCGGGACGAACGACTATGGTGACACGGCGGGATCGGACATCTGCGTGATCACCGCGGGGGTCGCGAGGAAGCCGGGCATGAGCCGGGACGACCTACTCGAGACGAACAAGAAGATCGTCAAGTCGGTGACCGAGTCGATCGTGAAGCACTCGCCGAAGACGCTTCTCCTCGTCGTCTCCAACCCGCTCGACGTGATGTGCTACGTCGCCCTCAAGACGAGCGGGTTCCCGCACCAGCGCGTTTTCGGGATGGCGGGGATTCTCGACACCGCGCGCTACCGCGCCTTCCTCGCGGAGGACCTCGGGATCTCCGTCCGCGACATCCAGGCGATCGTGCTCGGCGGACACGGCGACTCGATGGTCCCGCTCCCCCGCTACACGACGATCGCGGGGATCCCGCTCTCCGAGTGGATGTCCCCCGACCGGATCGAGAAGCACGTGGACCGCACGCGGAACGGCGGCGCGGAGATCGTCGGCTACCTGAAGACCGGGTCCGCCTACTACGCGCCCGGGGCGGCGGTGGCCGAGATGGTCGAGGCCCTGGTAAGGGACAGCAAGAGGATCCTTCCCTGCTCCGCGTGGCTCACCGGGGAGTACGGGCTTCGCGACGTCTACATCGGCGTGCCGGTCATTCTCGGAAAGAAGGGGCTCGAGAAGGTCGTCGAGGTCGCGCTCACTCCGGAGGAGAAGGCGGCGCTCGAGACATCGGCGAACCACGTGAAGGGGGTCATGGAGAGAATGGCGCTCTGAGCCGTTCGCCCCGCGCAGCTTCGATGGAGAAAGGCCCGGGTCGCCGGCGGGCGGTCCCGGGCCTTCCGCTTCCGTCGAGGAGGTCAGCCCTACTCGTCGAAGAAGCTTCGTCCCTGAAACATCGGGAAGTCGATGCCGGTCGTCGTCTGGTTGTTCTTCACGTCGATCGCGAGGAGCCGGACCCCGAACCCCCACTCGCCGTACAGGCCGAACAGGCTCTTCTCCTCGTCGTAGCTCCCGTCTCCGGTCACGTTGCGGAACGCGTAGAGGTAGTACTTCCCCGGGGCGAGGTTCTCGATCGAGTAGTCGCCCGACGGATCGTCCACCCAGCCGAGCGCCATGATGTAGTCCTCGAAGTTCTGCCCCTCCCACCCGATCCAGCGGTAGGCATCCACGAGGATCAGCACCGTCCCGTCCGGGTCGTACGATCCGGGGGTGTCGATGTGGCCCGAGATCGCGCCGGTCGGCGGCTCGGCGGTGGTGCTGAACGAGAGCATCGACGCCTCGATAAGACCCAACGAATCGGCATCGAGGGCCCAGACGACGAGAAGCTGGTAAGCGGTGTTCGGCAGAAGCCCGACGGTCCGGCTGAAGGTGAGCTTGTCTTCGCTCCGGACCAGCCACTGCTGGTAGCCGCCGCTCCCGGAGAGGCCCCGCATGCTCGGCACGAGAATGGCTCCCACCTCGAGAACCGGGCGGTCGAAGGTGATCGAAACGGTGACCGTGTCGCTCAGGCCGTGCGTCCCGTGGGCCGGGGAGAGCGAGACGATGTGGACCGCTTCGGCCTCGTGGTTGTCCGGGCCGGACGGGCTGTCGCTCCCCCCGCCGCACCCGAAGAGCAGGAGCGGGAGAAGAAGGACGCCGCCCTCGCCGCCGATGTTCGCCGGCTTCTCGACGGATCGAAGGGAGCAGGCGATCCGGTCGGCCGCATCGCGGCTTCGGTCGCCCGAAACGGGGCCATCGAGGACTCCGTGCGAATCGCAGAGGATCACG
>JBDRFQ010000178.1:0-5183 GCA_043818685.1 Candidatus Eiseniibacteriota bacterium | reverse complement strand
GGGCCCAGGGTCGATCGCGCGAATGTAATCGTGCACGCGGTTCTTGTGATAGAAGCAGGACCTCTCGTCCGCGCGCGCATCCGCGTCCCCCCAGTGAATCTGGAGAAACTGTCCCTCGGAGACGCTCCCCGACTTGAAACCCTCCGCGCCCGAGTGGTTCTGGACGTTCGCCCGGGGACCGCAGAGGTACGCCTCCCACGAGACCGTGCCGCTCGCCCCGGAAACGGCGAAGTTCCCGTTCGCGTCGGTCGTGGCGACCCCGAGGCCGCCGAAATCGACGTAGAGGTCGGCGAGCTCTCGCCCCACGAGCGGATTGTCGCAGTAGTGGGGGTCGAAGAGATCTCCGTCGACGTTCCCGTTGATGTCGAAAAAGCGGATCAGGTTCTCCCGGCGCACGATCTCGCCCGACGCGGCGTCGACGAGCGTCTCCCAGAGGCCGAAGGGGCTCTGCATCCGCTGGCGGACCGCGTAGACGAGACGGTAGGAAACCGCGCCGTCCCTCTCGATCGGGAGGATCTCGAGATCGACGCCCTCCTCGGTGTCCGTTCCCGCCCTGAAACCGAGATCGAGGCCCGCGATCGCCGCCGCCTCTTCCCGCGCGAGAACCGGGATCGTCGAGATCCCGACGGCTGGGTTGAGGTCGGATCCCGCGTTGAAGATCCTCCCCCCGTCGGTCATCACCACGTGGGCGCGCCCTCCGCGGACCGGGATTCCCCGGTGCGTTTCCGCATAGACCGCCGACCACTTGCCGGAGGCCCGCGTCGTCGTCCGCTGAACGAGATTCTCGTCGACCGCGCCGAAGAAGCCCGGGTTCTCGAGAAGGAAGCGCCGCGCGATCCTCTCGGCCTCCTCCGGAGAGGAGATCGAGCCGCTCCCGGCGACGACGGCGCCGCTTCCGAAGAGCTGATGCGCGAGACCGGTTCCCCCGTTCCGCTGCACGTGCCAGAAACCGCCGTATCTCAGCAGAAACTCCTCGGCGTCGGGCGACCTTTCTCCGGCAAGGTCCACCGTCTGCGGCACGGCTGGAGTCCTCTCCCCGGGCAGGTAGATCTCCAACGCCTCCAGCTCGTCGACCGGCGCGAATGAGAACGACATGCCGGAGGTGAGGAACAAGAGCGCGAGTGCGAGGATCAAAAGCGGTCCCGATTTCATGCCCGGACTGCCTCCTTTATGTGCGAAGAGAAGGCGCGAGGGGACCTCGCGGTGCAGGCTCCGCCGAGCGAGGCAAGGGTGCCCGTTCGGTCGCACTGAATACGAAACCACCCCCATCTCTGCCGGTCGGGCGGGGGGAGGGGCCGACCGGGCGCGCCGAATCGAGCGGAGGGAGACTCCTTAAACAACTTCATTTTACCAAATTCGCGGCTCTAATGAAAGCGGAGTGAGCGGCGCCAGTGCCCGGGGTCCGGCCCCCTGCCTCGCCGGCTCATCGAGCACCGTGTTCGAATAGGCGTTCCGTCTCCCGTCCCCCGGGCCCGCCGGGGCCGGAGAAAGGAGGAAAGGCGAGCGAGGCGAGACTGCCCCTAACTCATAGCATAACAACCTGATAGCGAGGACCCCCGTCAATCCCCTGGGACGAGCGGCCGTCGCACAGGCTAGTACATCGTGGTGAGCTCCCAGGTCCGGGTGTCCCAGATCTGGGCGCCCGCCAGGGGCCATATGATCGCGAGATAGCGTCCGGAGGGGTCGAAGGCGGCCGCCCGCGGGGATTCGTACAGCTTCTTCCCGCCGACGAGACGGGCGGATCGGAAGCGCTTCTCCACATCCCCGGACGCGGCGTTCCGGACCTCCACGCGCGGGCGGGGCTCGGGGGGCGATCCTTCCCATGCCCGCAGCGCAAGAAGGACGAGCTCTCCTCCCGGCGCGAGGAGCGCGCCGAACGGCCTCTCTCCGGTCTGGAGATCGGCCACCACGATACTGGGGCTCCCCGAGCGAGCGAGGAGAACGCGCGCGCCGTCGAGGAGAAGCAGACCAGGCGGTTCCCCTCCCCCCGTCAGGGCGATCGGTTCCCCGCTCGAGGGGAGGGGACCGAACTCGGGCTCCCCGTTCAGACGGACGATCCGGCCGCCGAGGAGAAGGGTCTCGCGACGACCCCCGCGCTGGAGATCGAGGGGCTCCCGGGGGGGCTTCCACCTGAGGGTATCGATGAACGTCCCCTCGGGGAGCGCCCGCCTCTCGAAGAAGCCTGGACCGGCGAGAAGGAGCTCGGAGCCCTTCGCCTCGAGAAACGTGGCGCGCGCGGGAAGCCCGGCGAGAGAGAGGACCGGCTGCAGCGATCCCCGCCGATACACGTCGACGCGGGCCACGGCGGCGGGGACCGAGACCGCCAGGCAGCCCCCCTCCCAATCGACCGCGAGCGCGAGGGGCGTCGGGAGGCTGTCCGTGCGGGAATTCGGCCGGCTCTCGACGAACGGGAGCTCCGAGATTCTCCCCTCGTGATACGCGATCAGCGTCTCGCCGTCCGGGGACCAAGCGATCGGCCCGAACCGGTCGGCCGCGTCGGGTTGGCGGGCGAAGAGGAGCGTGACGAGAAGGGGGAGTGCGATCCGAGGGAGCATGGTGCTTCCTCGCGCGGCGCCCCGCCCGGGCCGTGAGGCGGGGCCCCCGGTTTCTCCGACGGCGGCCGCCGGCCCCCGATGGGACCGGCGCCGGTTCGAATCGCCCCCCGCCCCGTTCAGCGCAGGAGCGTGATCGTGTACGTCCGATTCGCTTCGTCGAGACGGAACTCGTACGTACCCGGGTTCAGCTTGATCTTGCCGAGGGCCGCGGGCTCGCTGGTGCCGCTCCCATGGCAGATGCTCCCGGCAAGCGGCGTCGAGCAGGTGTTGTCTTCCGGCCCGCAGTTCCCGTAGTCGTTCGCCCCCCAATCGTTCCCCGTTCGGAACTTCATGAAGTGACAGTTGTCGGGGGGGCGCGCGGCGACGACGAGCGTGTCGACCCAGAGGCACGGCTGGATCTGGGTCATGCTCGGCGCGCCCGTGTTCCAGGTGTTGAAGTCGCCGACCACGCGGATGATCGTGAACTCGGACTGGCACGTCACCTCGGTCAGGACGACCGTGCCGAGGTTGGCCGTCCCTCCGTCCGCGACGACCACGCCTGAGACCGTCGTGTCCCGCAGCGTCGTCCCAATGAAGGCGACGTCGTAGGCGCCGCCGTCGAGATCATCTACGGTAAAGGTGCCGAGATCGGCGTCCACGTCGGTCCTCGCAACAACGAAGTCCTTGCCCGCCTTCCGCACCTCGATCTCGATGCTCGGGAACGGGGGCTGCCGGCCGGTGTCGAACGCGACGCTTCCGACGATCCGGGAGTCGAACTCCTCGATCGAGAGGACGCGATACTGGAGCGAGTCCTCGTCGAGGGTCACCTGGAAGCGGCCCGCGTTCAGGACGATGAACACCAGGTTGGGCCCGTCCGGCACGAGGCAGATCGGCCAGTAGGTGATGTTGTCGCGGCTGACCAGGCTGTCGCACCTCACATAGTCGGGCGGATCATTGTAGTTTCGGTCGGTGACGAATTTGAACTCGACGAAAGGAACGTCCGCGATGGCGTCCGGGAACACCTCGATGGTGTCGATCCAGAGGCAGCTCTCGATGCGGAGCATCCCGGGATCCGTCATCCACAGATTCTCGTTCCATCCGTTGAACTCGCCGAGCATGTGGATCGCCTCCGCGACGCTGACGCACCCGGGCCGCATCGCGACCGTCCCGACCTCCGTCGTCTCGGCCGCAGCAACCACGACCTCCGCGAGGGTCGTGTCCACGTACTTCCGCGCGCGGATCCCGATGTCGACGCTCCCCGCGGGAACGCCGCCGAGGACGAAGCTCCCGTCGACCGGATCGGAGGTCGTCTCCGCGAGCCGGACCCGCCCCGCGGGTTCCTCGTAGAAGATCGTCGCGATCGGAAGCGTGCCCGGAGAGTCGGCGAAGGCGACCGTTCCGGAGACCGCGCCTCCCCTGGCGAGCGTGATCGTTCCGAGGACAATCTCCTCGTCCGCGAGGAACTCGATGTCCGTGAGGATCGTGTCGACATAGCCTTCCGCGTGGAAGCGGAGGTCGTAGGTGTCCTCGTTGAGCCCCGTGATCGAAAAGACCGTCGTCCCCGCCGGGAGCGTGGTCGTGTCGACCGGGGCCCCGGTCTCGCTGAGGGACGCGATGATCCGCACCTCCGGCGTCTCCGCCGGGCCGTCGCTGAAGGCGACCATGCCCTGGAGCGCGCCGGTGAGGATCACGCTCACCGTTCCGAGGTCCACCCCCGCGTCTCCGGAGACGCGAACGCCGCGCACGTACCGCACGGGGAAGGTCTCCGGCTCATCGGGGACATGGATGATGATCGTGTAGGTGCCCGGCGCGAGGTTCTCGATCGTGAAGCGCGTGCTGTCGACTCCGGTGGTGTCCCAGAGAGACTGATCAGCGGCAAGGACCCAGAAGTAGCCCGGATCGGTGGACGCGTTGAGAAGGAACGAGTACTCGCCCGCCGAGGGGATCGACACACGGAGGTTGTCGCCGTTCGTGTTCACCGTCGTTCCGCGCCGCGCGGTCTCGTCGACCCCACTCCCCCCCGCCGCGTAGCTCCCGTCCCACGATTTGCTCGTCACGAACTTCCATTCGAACTGGTCGTCCGCGGGGAGATTCTCCTGGCCCAGCCAGAGGCAGGGGAAGAGCTCCGTCATCCCCGGCGTCGTTTCCCAGATCCCCGTTTCCCAGTTGACGTTCTCGCCGGTCACATGAACGGAGGTGGGTCCGCCCGTGCATCCGGGGTTGTAAGACGGAATCGCGTAGACCACGGTGAGGGGATAGGGCGGACCTTCGCCCCAGTCGAGAAGCCCCGTGACGACCCCCTCCGCGAGGATGCTCTCTCCGAAGGGGTCGAGCAGCGTGTCGTCCGGATTGCCGCCGCAGCGGGCGAGCATCAGCGTCGCGAGCGCCGCCGCGAGAAGCCCCGCTCCGATAACCGTCATACGACTCTTCATCATCCTCGTTCACCCCTCTCAATCGACGACGAGAAGGGAGTTGTAGCCCCCGTATCCGTCATCCACGCGCTGGGGATTGTTCGGGTCTTCCTTCCACGTCTTTTCGTCGATCACAAACTTGTATTGGTAGCGGCCCGGCGGAAGATCGACGACGAGCTGCCAGATGCCGTCGCCGTCCTCGTCGCTCATCAGGCCGATCAGGTAGCTTCCCGTCTGC
>JBDRFQ010000177.1:0-3214 GCA_043818685.1 Candidatus Eiseniibacteriota bacterium | reverse complement strand
CGGCGGACTCCGTACGATATCGTTCTCGGTTCGAAGAGGGCGAGCTCACCTTCGCACCGCGCGTCGCGGTCCCGTGCGGCGACACGCGCGTTCGTTTCCGGGAGACGGTCTCCGCGGGCGTCGTCCTCTCGTCCGTTCGGTATCGGGAGGAACGGTAGGCGGGGGAGGCTGAAGCGTGGGCGCGATGCGTGGTCTTCTTCTTCCAGTAGCTCTCGCGCGCCGCCGCCGTGCTGTATGTGTGTCGGTAGTTCCAATACTGGTGGCCCTGATGCCCGCGCCACCAGTAGTGGTCATGCCAGTACCACCACGAGTGCGGGCTGTGCCACGCCCATCGGAACCCCCATCCGGGACGGTACCGGGGATAGTAATTGTAGGAGACGTAGAAGTACGAATCCCACCACCACGGGTCCCAAAACCAGGGATCCACGCCGACGTAGGCATAGGAGACGTGAGGAACCGACCAGGGGACCATGCGCACCTGCACGGAGCGGGGATGGCTGTAGCGCAGGAAGCCGAGGTGCGAAGGAACGACGAGCGCGGCCTCCTCTTCATCAACGTAGTCGTCGTAGTCCTCGTAACCCTCCTCCTCGGACGTCCCGTACCTCGAACCGCTCCGGATCATCGCCTCGATGATCCTCTCGTTCACCCCCATCTTCTCGAGCCGGAGGATCTCGCCGGTCGACAGATCGAAGTCGGCCCCGCTCTCCTCGATCTGGGCGACGATCACTCGCTCGCTGACACCCGCTTCGAGAAGATCGAGAACGTCCTCGACGTCCATCGGCACCCGCGCAACCGAGACCAACGGGAGAAGAAGCAGCAGAACCGCGGCGAACATCGATCGGCCCATGACAGCTGGCCCTTTCCTTGAGGGGATCGGAAGACCCTTTTCCAACAGTCGCTCCCTCACTAATGTTATCCCATATCCGCACGTTTGACAACCCGATCCGCGCCCTTCGGTTCCGCGGCCCGCGCGGGGCCCTCCGGCGCCGATCCCCCCGGGGGGCGGCCCGCCCGCGGGCGGCCGCGCGGCGCCCGGAGAAGGCCGAAATCCATTGCCAGCAGAGCGGGGCGCGTGGTACATCTAGGTGAGCGAACAAGAGCATGAATACCCGGTCGCCCGATCGAGAGTTCCAACAGCCAGGAAGGAGAACCGGCATGGTAGGCGTGATCGGCTACGGTGCCTACATCCCACGGTACCGGATTCGCGTGGAGGAGATCGCCAAGACCTGGGGGGCGGACGCCCCGAGCTACAAGCGCGGTCTCCTGCTGAAAGAGAAATCCGTTCCCGCGCCCGACCAGGACACGATCACGATGTCCGTGGAGGCCTCCCGGTACGCCGTCCGCCGGGCCGGGATCGATTCCGCCAAGATCGGCGCGGTGTACGTCGGTTCGGAGTCGCACCCCTACGCGGTCAAGCCGAGCGGAACCGTCCTCGCTGAGGCGCTCGGGGCCACGCCGGAGGCGCACACCGCGGACTTCGAGTTCGCGTGCAAGGCGGGCTCCGAGGGGATGTTCGTCGCCATGGGCCTCGTTCGGGCCGGGCTCGTCGAGTACGGCCTCGGGGTCGGCGCCGACACCTCCCAGGGGGCGCCGGGCGACGCGCTCGAGTACTCCGCCTCCGCGGGCGCCGCCGCTTTCCTCTTCGGCAACGAGAAGGTCATCGCGGAGGTCGAGGAGACCTACACGTACATGACCGATACTCCCGACTTCTGGCGCCGGGAGCACCAGTTCTACCCGCAGCACGCGGGCCGCTTCACCGGCGAGCCCGCCTACTTCAAGCACACGCTCGGGGCCGGGAATGGGATCATGAAGAAGGCGGGCGCCGCCGCGAAGGACTTCGCCTTCGCCGTCTTCCACCAGCCGAACGGGAAGTTCCCGCAGAAAGCGGGCCAGATGCTCGGGTTCACGAAGGAGCAGGTGGAGACCGGCCTCCTCTCCCCCGTCCTCGGCAACACCTACTCCGGCGCGTCCCCGATCGGGCTCACCGCGATCCTGGACGTCGCGAAGCCGGGCGACCGGATCCTCATGGTCTCCTACGGCTCCGGCGCGGGGAGCGACGCGTTCATCTTCCGCACGACGGACCTCCTTCCGAAGGTCCAGAAACTCGCCCCGACGACGCGCCCCCAGCTGGACGAGAACAAGTTCTATATCGATTACGGCACCTATGCGAAATTCCGCGGCAAGATCCGCAAGGCCGGATAGGAGGAAGCGATGAGAGAAGTCGCAATTGTGGGCGTCGGCATGACGCGCTGGGGAGAGCTCTGGGAGAAGTCCCTGCGCGACATCTACGTCGAGACCGCTCTCCTTGCGATGGAAGACGCCGGCGTCGATCGGGTCGACTCGATGGTCGTCGGCTGCATGTCGAGCGGCCTCTTCGTCGGGCAGGAGCACCTCGGCTCGGTGCTCGCGGACTACCTCGGGATCGCCCCCGCCCCGGCGACGCGAGTCGAAAGCGCCTGCGCCTCGGGTGGCCTGGCGGTCCGGGTCGGCCTCATGGAGGTCGCCTCCGGGATGAGCGACGTCGTTCTCGTCTCCGGGGTCGAGAAGATGACCGACGTGGACGGCGGGGAGGCGACCTACGCGCTCGGAACGGCCGCGGACCAGGAGTACGAGTGCTACCACGGGATCACCTTTCCCGGCCTGTACGCAATGATGGCCCGCGCCTACATGGACCAGTATGGCCTCACCCGCGAGGAACTCGCCGCCGTCGCGGTGAAGAACCACGAGAACGGATCGAAGAACCCGCTCGCGCAGTTCCCGATGAAGATCACCGTCGAGCAGGTTGCTGGATCGGTGATGGTGGCCGAACCGCTCCGCATTCTCGATTGCTCGCCGATCACGGACGGAGCGGCGGCGATCATCCTCTGCCCGCTCGATCAGGCAAAGAAGATCTCCAAGAACCGGCCGGTGAAGATCATCGGATCCGGCCACGCGACCGACAGCATCGCGTACCACTCGCGCGAGGACCTCGCGTTCCTCCCCGCGGTCGCCAAGGCGGCCGAGCGAGCCTACGCGATGGCCGGCGTCGGCCCCACGGAGATCGATGCCGTCGAGGTTCACGACTGCTTCACGATCGCCGAGATCCTCGCGATCGAGGCCCTCGGTCTGGTGGAACGCGGCAAGGGCCGCACCGCCGCCGCGTCGGGGCTCACCGCGATCGGCGGGAAGATCCCCGTCAACCCGAGCGGCGGGCTCAAGTCGAAAGGCCATCCGG
>JBDRFQ010000176.1:0-4484 GCA_043818685.1 Candidatus Eiseniibacteriota bacterium | reverse complement strand
CCTGGCGATCTACGACACGATGCAGTACATCAAGCCTGACGTGATGACGATCTGTCTCGGGCAAGCCGCCAGCATGGGGGCGCTTCTCCTCGCCTCGGGGACGAAGGGGAAGCGGTCGATCCTTCCGCACGCGAGGGTGATGATCCACCAGCCGCTCGGCGGAAGCGAGGGGCAGGCGGCGGACGTCGAGATCTTCACGAAGGAGCTCTTGAAGACCCGCGAGATCCTCAACGAGCTGCTCGTGAAGCACACGGAGCAGCCGATCGCCAAGATCCGCAAGGACACCGACCGGAACTTCTTCATGTCGGCGGAGGAGGCGAGGGACTACGGCATCGTCGACGAGGTGATCGCTCATCGGCAGTAGCTGCAAGAGGGGGTAGCGAACGGTGAAGAAGCGAATCGGATCGCCGCACCCCATCCGCTGCTCGTTCTGCGGACGGGGCCAGGAAGAGGTGAGCAAGCTCATTTCCGGGCCCTCGGTGTACATCTGCAACGAGTGCATCAAGCTCTGCAACGACATCCTCAAGGAGGAGCTGGGGCGGGACCTCTCGTACGCCGAGTGCGAGGTGCCGAAGCCCCCGGAGATCCACCGGTTCCTCGATCAGTACGTGATCGGACAGGAGAACGCCAAGCGCGTCCTCTCCGTGGCGGTGTACAACCACTACAAGCGGATCCACCTGCAGGCGAAGTCGGAGGACGTCGAGCTCGACAAGTCGAACATCCTCCTCATCGGGCCGACGGGGACGGGGAAGACCCTGCTCGCGCAGACGCTCGCGAAGCTCCTCCGGGTCCCCTTCGCCATGGTGGACGCGACGACCCTCACCGAGGCGGGCTACGTCGGCGAGGACGTCGAGAACATCATCCTCAAGCTGCTCCAGAACGCGGACTTCGACGTGCCGACCGCCGAGCGCGGAATCGTCTACATCGACGAGATCGACAAGATCTCCAGGAAGACCGACAACCCGTCCATCACGCGCGACGTTTCGGGCGAGGGTGTCCAGCAGGCGCTCCTCAAGATCCTCGAGGGGACCGTCGCCAACGTCCCCCCGCAGGGGGGGCGAAAGCACCCGCAGCAGAAGTACATCGAGGTGAACACGAAGAGCATCCTCTTCATCTGCGGAGGCGCCTTCGAGGGGCTCGACAAGACCGTCGCGCGCCGCCTCGGCGAGAAGATGCTCGGCTTCAACGCGAAGATCCGCACGCGCTCCGACCGCCAGGGCTCCAAGCTCCTCGAGGACGCGGAGCCGGAGGATCTGCTCCGCTTCGGCCTGATTCCGGAGCTGATCGGGCGGCTCCCGTCGGTCGTCGCCCTTTACGACCTCGACGAGGACGCTCTGGTCCAGATCCTCACGAAGCCGAAGAACGCGCTCTGCCGGCAGTACCAGGTCCTGTTCGAGATGGAAAACGTCTCCCTCGAGTTCACCGAGGACGCGCTCCGGGCGGTGGCCCGGAAGGCCCTGAAGAGGAAATCGGGGGCCCGCGGGCTTCGCGCGATTCTCGAGGGGGCGATGCTGGATATCATGTACCAGCTCCCCTCCCTCACCGACGTGCGCGAGGTCGTCATCACCGAGGGGGTGATCGATCGCCACGAGGCGCCGCTCATGACCCACGACACGCGGAAGAGGAAGAAGGGGACCGGGACCGCGCCTGGGAGCGCGTGACCCTTTCCCATCGGAGCCGGTTTTGATGATCGAGATCCGTCTGCCCGACGAGACCGTGCGCTTCTCGGAGAACCTCCCCCTCCTCCCGCTCCGCGACGTGGTCGTCTTTCCGAGAATGATCCTCCCCCTCCTCGTGGGGAGGCCGCGCTCGATCTCCGCGCTCACCCATGCGGTCGAGGCCGACCGCTTTCTCGTCGTCGTCTCTCAGAAGAAGGCCGAGACCCCCGACCCGCTTCTCGCCGATCTTCATCGGGTCGGAACGGTGATCCGCGTGCTCCAGCTCATCCGTCTCCCCGACGGGACGATCAAGGTGCTCGTCGAGGGGATCGCCCGCGTGTCGATCGTCTCGCTTCGCGACGCCCGCGAGCACCTCCGTGTCCGCGTCGCCCCCTTCGGGCGGGCGAGCCGCCCCACATCGCGCCTCGAGGCGCTGGTCCGCTCGGTGCGCACGCAGTTCGAGGAGTACGTGGAGCTCCACAAGAAGGTCCCCGAGGAGGTCCTCATCTCGGTCGCCAACGTGAACGATTCGGACGCGCTCGCCGACGTGGTCGGAGCGCACCTTCTCTTGCCCGTCGAGACGAAGCAGCGGCTGCTGGGTGAGGAAACGACCTGGGCGCGCTTCACCGCGTTCTCGCAGGCGCTGAACGCCGAGCTCGAGATCCTCCGCATCGAAAAGAGGATCGAGGGGGAGGTCCGCTCGCAGGTGGAGAAGAACCAGAAGGAGTTCTACCTCACCGAGCAGCTGAAGGCGATCCGGAAGGAGCTCGGCGACGGCCCGGAGGGCGCGGGGGAGGCGGACGAGCTGCTCCAGGCGGTGGAGCGCTCGGCGATGCCGGAGGAGGTCCGCCAGAAGGCGCTCAAGGAGATCGAGAGGCTCCGCAAGATGGCCCCCCTCTCCCCCGAGGCGACGGTCGTTCGGAACTACGTCGACTGGCTCATCACGCTCCCTTGGGGGATCGAGACGGAGGACACGAAGGGGATCGCGACGGTCGAGAGGATCCTCGACGAGGACCACTACGGACTCGAGAAGGTGAAGGAGCGGATCGTCGAGTACGTGTCGGTCATGCAGCTCGTGAAGAAGATCCGCGGGCCGATCCTCTGCTTCGTCGGCGCCCCCGGGGTCGGCAAGACCTCTCTCGGGCGATCGATCGCGCGCGCGCTCGGACGGAAGTTCGTCCGCGTCTCGCTCGGCGGGGTGCGCGACGAGGCGGAGATCCGGGGGCACCGCCGAACGTATATCGGCTCTCTCCCCGGGCGTGTCGTCCAGTCGATGCGGAAGGCGGGGAGCGTGAACCCGGTCTTCCTTCTCGATGAGGTCGACAAGATGAGCAAGGACTTCCACGGCGATCCCGCGTCCGCGCTCCTCGAGGTTCTCGACCCGGAGCAGAACAGCACCTTCAGCGACCACTACCTCGAGGTGGAGTTCGATCTCTCTCGCGTCATGTTTCTGACGACGGCGAACTCCGTGCACGGCATCCCGCCGGCCCTCCTCGACCGGATGGAGCTGATCCGTCTCCCCGGCTACCTCGAGCCGGAAAAAGTGAAGATCGCGCGCGGCTTCCTCGTCCCGAAGCAGATGAAGGAGCACGGCCTCACCTCGCGGAACCTCTCTTTCGCCGACGGCGCGATCCTCGCGATCATCCGCGGCTACACCAGGGAGGCGGGGGTGAGGAACCTCGAGAGGGAGATCGCCAGGGTCTGCCGGAAGACCGCCCGGGACGTCGCTTCCAACCGGAAGAGGCGGAAGAAGGTCTCGGTCGGCGCGCGCGCGGTGCCCGTGCTCCTGGGCGTGCAGCGCTATCAGACCCGGCGGCTCGAAAGGCGGAACTGGGTGGGGGTCGCGAACGGCCTCGCCTGGACCGAGACGGGCGGGGACAACCTCTGGGTCGAGGTCGCGACCGTTCCGGGAAAGGGGGAGCTCACGCTCACCGGGCACCTCGGGCCGGTCATGCAGGAGTCGGCGCGGGCCGCGCTCACCTATGTCCGTTCGCGCGCGGCCTCGCTCGGCCTCGAGCCGACCTTCTACCGCGAGATCGACGTCCACGTGCACGTCCCCGAGGGGGCGATCCCGAAGGACGGCCCGTCGGCCGGGATCACGATCGCCGCGGCGCTCATCTCCTCGCTCACCGGCGTCGCGCTCCGGCGGGACGTTTCGATGACCGGCGAGATCACGCTCCGGGGGAACATCCTCCCGATCGGCGGCCTCAACGAAAAGCTCGTCGCCGCTCAGAGGGCCGGGTTCCGCGCGGTCATCCTCCCGCGCGAGAACGAGAAGGACCTCACAGAGATCCCGAAGGACGCGAAAGAGGGGCTCGAGATCGTTCTCGTCGACTCGATCGACCAGGCGCTCCCCTTCGTCTTCGCCGACCCGGGACGGAAGGGGGTCCCCCTCCTCGCCGAGAAGCGCGCCCGCGGCTCCTCCGGCGCCCGCCCCTACGCGCAGCACTAGCAGGGAACGGCGCGGGCACTTGCGCGTCAAGCCGGCTCGACGTCCCCGAGTCGCTCATCCTGCGTCTCGATGGCCCTGTACAGGAGAGGCCTGCCCCGTCGGGGCCTCGCACCCGTCCCGAGGCTCTGCTCGCAAGTCCATGACCATGAGGTTGCCGGGCGGAATTCATCCGGACGAGGTCCCGCAGACTAGTCGGCCCGGTCAGGCATCCGGCACCAGCCGTAGGGTGTGCACGCTCCCTCCGGGGTGCACCCGCAGAGCGCGCAGTCGCGGTGGAAATGGCCCCAGGAGTCCCGACAGAACAGCGGCTTGTTCCGAGAGCACGTGCCGATGACGGTGCCGTCAGAACATTTCGCATCGGCGTTGCCCGTCAG
>JBDRFQ010000175.1:0-6441 GCA_043818685.1 Candidatus Eiseniibacteriota bacterium | reverse complement strand
GACGTACGCGGCTACTACCACCTGTATCAGGTGCCGCTCCGCCTGCTCCCCTGGTTCGATCTTCCCGAGCAAAGCCCGGTCTTCGAGCCGGCCGCCCTCGGCGGGATCCCCACGCTCTTCGACAGGATCGAGGAAAAGCGCGTCCCCTATCGGTCCTGGTACTGGCGAACCCCGGAGGAAGGGAACCTCGACGAGCTGCTCTGCGCGGCGCGCGCCGGGGACGTCCCCTTCCTCTTCCTCTACGCGTGCGAGCTCGACGGGACGATGCACGCGCGCGGCACCGGTTCGCCGGAAACGGGAGAGCGGATCCGCCGGTACGAGGAGCGCCTCCGCGCGGTGTTCGAGGAGGCCGCAAAACATCGCGGCGAGGTGAGCGTCCTTCTCTTCTCCGACCACGGAATGGTCGACGTGAACCGGACGATCGACCTCATGGCGCGGGTGCGCTCGCTCCCCTTCCTGGAGGGGAAGGACTATCTGCCTTTTTATGATTCAACCTTCGCGCGCTTCTGGTTCCGGAAGCCGGACGCGGCAAGGGAGATCCGCGCTCTCCTCGAGGAAGAGAAGGGGGGGGGCGTCCTCACGATCGACGAGGAGAAGCGGTACCGCGTTCATTTCGCGGGAAGGGAGTACGGGGAGACGATCTTCGTCGCCGACGCGGGAACGGTGATCGCCCCCTCGTTCATGGGAACCGCGCCGCCGGCCGCCATGCACGGCTACCGCCCCGACGAGCGCGGCTCCGACGGGATCCTCCTCTCGAACCGGCCGATTCCGGACGGCGTGCGCACGATTCTGGATCTCGCCGCTCTCTTGGAGCGGGAGGCGGCTTGGGCGCTCTGCGGGGTGGAAGATGGAGCGAGACGTTGAGCGGCACGCTCGCCAAGGCTTCGTCGGCGGTCCCATGGAGCCTTCTCGCGAAGGCCCTCCGGTTCGGCTTTTCGCTCGGGACCTCGATGCTCGTGGTGCGGCTCCTCTCGGCCGAGACGTACGGGGAGCTGGCCATCGTCAGGACCGCGCTTGCGTTCGCGGCGGCCGTTGTCGGTCTCGGGATGGGGAACGCGATACTCCGCTATCTCCCCGAGCGGGAGACGAGCGGAGCGGGGTCGTTCCGGCTCCTCGGCTTCTGCGGGCTTCTCCAGGCGGCGGGCTGGGTCCTCTTCGTCGCTCTCGCGCTCCTTCTCCGGGGCCCGATCGACTCCCTCTACGGAACGCCGGTGGGGACCCCGCTTCTCGCCGGGCTCGCGCTACTCTCGGGGAACCTGATCTACGCGATCGCGGTGAACGCGCTGAACGCGACGTTCCAGACGAAGAGGCTCGCCTTTCTCCAGGGCTTTCTCAGCATCGCGATTCTTCTCCTCACCTACGGGGCGCTCCGGGCCGGGTGGGGCGTGATCGGGGTCCTCGCGGCGACCTCGATCCCGCACCTCCTTCTCGGCCTTCCGGCGGTGCTGCTCCTCAGGCGCTCGCTCTCCGCGCGAACCGGCCCCCGGGAGGGGAGGCGGATCATGCGCTACGCGATTCCGCTCATGGCGATCGAGATCCTCAACCTCGTCACCTGGCGCCAGTCGGAGACGCTCCTCCTCGGGCACTTCAGGGGAGCCGCGGAGGCGGGGCTCTTCGACATCGCCTACCGCCTCCCGCAGCTCCTCCTCGAGTTCGTTCCCGAGACGATCTGGCCGCTCGTTCTCGCGGCGTTCGTGGAGGTGTACACGAGGGACCGCGCGCGCCTCGCCGAGATGACCCGGCACTACTTCCGCCTCCTCTTCCTCCTCGTCACGCCGATCACGCTCTTCGGAGCGTTCTACGGCGACCTTCTCGTCCGGGTTCTCTACGGGGCCGAGCGGGCCGGCTCGGGGCCGTACGCGCAGATCCTCTTCGTGATCTTTCATGTCTCATTCTTCGGGACCCCATACTCGATGGCGCTCTACCTCATCGAGAAGACCGGCGTGAACCTCGCGCTCTCCGCGCTCTTCGCAGCGGTCAACCTTGGGGTCGATCTCCTGCTCATCCCGCGCTACGGCCTCCCGGGGGCGATCCCCGGCGTCGCCCTCGCCGTCGGGATCTCCCCGTTCCTCCGCGGATGGGCGGTGCGGAAGTATTACGGCCCGGTCGGTATCCCCTGGCGGTTCCTCGGGCGGTGCTATCTCGCGTCCGCCTCGCTGATCTTGCTCTACCCGCTTCGCCCCTACGCGGGCTCGCCATCCGGGTTTCTCGCGCTTCTCGTGTCGGGGGCGGCGCTCTTCGCGATCGCCGTGAGGCTCGTCGGGCTCTTCGGACCCGAGGAGCGCGCGCTGCTCGAGCGATCGAACGCCCCGGGCAAGCGGCTCCTCGCGCGCCTGCTGTTTCGGAACAACGACTCGTGACGAGGATGGAGTGATCCCATGTACCGTAACAAGACAGTCTCCGCCGTCATCCCCTGCTACAACGAAGAGGAGGGGATCCGCTACGTGATCGAACGGATGCCCCCGTTCGTCGACGAGATCGTTGTCGTGGACAACAACTCCACCGACCGGACCGGCGAGGTGGCGCGGAGCCTCGGGGCTGCCGTCGTCCTCGAGAAGCGGAAGGGGTACGGCCGCGCCTACAAGACGGGGATCCCCGCGGCGAAGTCGGAGATCATCGTCACCCTCGACGGCGACGGGAGCTATCCGCTGGAGGAGATCGGCCCGCTGATCGATCACCTTCTCGACCGCAAGCTCGACTTCGTGTCCGCGTCGCGCTTCCCGCTCCAGAAGAGAGGATCGATGCAGTCCATGAACCGGCTCGGAAACTGGGTGCTCACCGCCGCGACCTTCCTCCTCTTCTTCCGGTCGATCCGCGATTCGCAGTCCGGCATGTGGGCGTTCTACGCCTCCGCCTATCCGGGGATCGCGCCCGCCTCGGACGGGATGGCGTTCTCGGAGGAGCTCAAGATCGAGGCGATGCTGGCGAAGAACGTGCGGTTCGGCGAGTACCACATCGACTACCACGCGAGAATCGGCGAGGTGAAGCTGAACATGTGGAAGGACGGGATCGACAACCTCCTCTTCCTGGTTCGGAGGCGCTTCGGGGGACGAGGGGGAGCATGAGCGAAGGGAGGCTGATCCGCGGCGCGCTTTTCGCCGCCCTCTGGGCGCGGCGGCGTTCGGGGATTTTCTCCCCGGCCCGGTCCGCTTCGGGGCGGCGTTTCTAGCGCTCGCGCTCTTCCCCGGATGGTGGATCGCTGGGCGCTTGCGTCCGAGAAGCCCCTTGCGGATCCACGCCCCCCTCGCCTGGGGGGTGTCGCACGGGATTCTCGCCCTCTTCGTTCTCGTCTTCTCGCTGGCCGGCCTCCCTCTCCGGGGCCTTCTCGCTCCCCTCTTCCTCCTGGGCGCCTGGAGCGCGTGGGCGCTCCCCATGCCCGGCGCGAGACCGAAGATCGGGTCCGGCGTATGGGTGCTCGCCTGCGCCGCTCTTCTCCTCGTCCTCACGGCGAGCCCCCGCGAAGGGTTCTGGACCGACGCTCCCGACCACATCGGGTCGCTCCGCTTCCAGATCGCGCGCGGCGACGTCTTTCCCGGCGAGTACTTCCACGCGGACCGCGAGGGGGCGCTCGATCTGCGGAAGGGGACGAACCACACGCTTTTCGCGCTCGCCTCCGCTCTCTCGGGGATCGACCCCGGGAGAGGGTACGCCCTCTTCTGGGGGATGCACGTCGCCCTTCTCGTGTTCACGGTCTTCTGGCTCGCCGGGAGCGTCTTGGGGGGGCGCGTGACCCCGTGGATCGCGACAGCGGCCTTCCTTCTTCTCTCTCGGGCGGGGCTCGAGGACCGGGGCCTCGCGACCGCCGGGTATCCGGGAAAGGCAGGCTCTCTCCTCTACCTGCAGGCCGCCGCGCTCGCCGTCGAGAGCTGCCGCCGTGAACGGAAGGGGAGGGGAGCGATCCTCGGGGCCCTCCTCGGCGCGGGGACGGCGGGCGTGCACGCGTTTTCCGCCGTCCTGGTCGGGCTCGGAGCCGGCGCGCTCGCGGCCGGGCTCCTCCTCGTTCCCCGCTTCCGCCCCGACGCGCGAGGGCCGCTCCTCTTCCTCGCCGGAAGCGCGGCGGGCGCGCTCCCCGTCCTCCTCTTCCGAATGGCGGCCGCCTACCCGCCGTCGAACCCGATCCATCTCCATCGCCAGGGGGTCCTCCTCCTCCCGCGCGGCCTCTCTGTCATCGACCCGGTCACTCTCGCGCAGGTGATCGGTCTCGCCGGCTTCGTTTCCTTCTTTCTGCTCCCGTTCGTCGCGGCCGCTGGGCGCGGTTTCGGGGCGGGGGAGATGTTCCTCGTCACCGCCTCCCTCGTCGTTCTCCTGCTCCTGTTGAATCCCCTGCTCTTCCCGATCGTGGACGGGAAGGCCGGGTACCTCGCCCGGAGGATTCCCCTCCTCGTTCCGTCCGGGTTCGTGGCCGCCGCCGTTCTCCGGAGGGGATGGGAGAGGAGAGGTCGCGCCGGGGCGGCGCTTCCCGGTCTCGCCGCGCTCCTCGCGGTGGGAACGACCGTCCTCTCGCCCGCGGCGCGGGCGGAGCCGCTCCGCGCTCTCCCGTTCGCAACCCACGAATCGAGAGCCCCTTGGGAGGATCCTCTCGAGCGGATTCTCGAGTCGATCCCCGAAGAGGCGACCGTTCTCGCCGACCCGGTCACCGGCTACACCCTCTTCGGCCTGAGGCGGGTTCATGTCGCGGCGATTCCCGACCAGCATTCTTCTCCGAACGATCAGGAGGCGCCCCGCCGCCTCGCCGATTCCGGGCGGTTTCTCTCGGGGGAGATGGGCGAGGGAGCGGCGGACGCGCTGCTGGACCGCAATCGGACCGATTATATACTCATCAACGAACTCTTCCCGCGCGACTTCCGGACCTACAACGTCTCGATCCACCGCGAGTCGTTCCGCGCCTGCCGCGAATCGATCGAGAGACGCCCGGAGCGGTTCGAGAGGATCGACGCCCCCCGCGGCCTCTTCCTCTACCGGGTTTCCGGGCCGCCCGCCCCGCCGGCCGCGGATCTTCCGCGCCGCGCGCCGTCGCTCGGGAGGCCGGCCCTCCGCCGTCCGATGGCCGGGGATCTCCTCCTCCTCGAGGGGCTCTACTCGATCGACCGGGCGAAACCCGGAGAGGGGGGCGTTGTGCTCACCCGCTGGGAGGCCCCCGCGGGCGGCGCAGGTCCGGTTCCGGTTCAGCTCCACGTGAGGGCGCAGCCCCTCGGGTCGCGGGCCTCCGAGAGGCTCGCGCTCCGGAGGGATCCCGCGCGGCGGCCCTGGCGGGGGTTCCCGCTCGGCGAGCCGGACTACCCGTACCTCATCTGGAGGGAAGGAGAGGTCGTTGTCGACAGCCACTTCGTGCGCGTTCCCTCCGATCTTGCGCCGGGGGCCTACGAGATCGAGGTGGCGGCGGAGGAGGCGCCCTTCTTCCCCGTCCGGAGAGTCCGGGGCCTCGAGCGGGGCGCGGTTCGTTCCGGATGGACGGTCATCGACACGGTGGAGGTGCTCCCGTGAGGCGCGCAACCTCTCGCCTTTCTGACCAGGTCCGCCGCGTGCGGCCGGAGTTCGTGGGGCTCGGGATCTCCCTGCTCGCGGCCGCGGTGGTCGGCTTCATCGTCGCGGGGCAGATCGTGACGCCGAGCAAGCGCGTGATCGAGGTCATGATGGCCGCCGCCGTTCTCGTGGCGGCCTTTCTCCTGCCGAGCCGGTGGTCCGTCGGGTTCATGATCTTCATCATCCCCTTCCCCCTGTACACGACGATCGGTAGCACGACGGTGATCTTCGCCTTCATCATCTTCGCCTTCTGGCTCCTCCGCGTGGCGCTCGGGTACGAGAAGAGGCCGATCACCTCCGGGATCGAGCTCCCCCTCATCATCCTCACCCTCTTCACCATCATCTCCTTCGTGATGGTCAAAGACGCGCATTGGGCTCAGGCCTTGGCGAGGTTCCGCGCCTACGTCTCCTCTGTGCTCATCTTCTATCTGGTCGTGAACCTCATCCGCACCGATCGGGACATCCACTTCATTCTGAACGCGCTCGTCCTCTCGTTCGGCTTCGTCGCGACCGTGGCGATCGTGGAGCTCTGGATTCCCCGCTACGCATTCATCTTCGACGCCCTCCACGTGAAGAGCGAGCAGGCGATGACGGTCGAGGGCGTCCGTGTCGGCTCGGTCTACGGGGACTACGAGATGTTCGCGGAGTATCTCGCCATCTTCATCCCGATCCTCCTCATCCGCGTGCTGAACGAAAGGGTGCCTCTCAAGCTGTTCCTGTGGATTCCGCTTCTCGGCGTCTCGATCATGCTCCTCCTCGCGACCGCGACGCGGGGAGGTTTCATCAGCCTCACCATGGGAATGATCTATCTGGTCTGGATCGCCCGACGGATCGTGAACTACCAAAAGCTGCTCCCTGTCCTCATCATTGCGTTTCTGATCTTCTATGTCTCCTCCATCCTTCTGAACCGGTACACGG
>JBDRFQ010000174.1:0-17414 GCA_043818685.1 Candidatus Eiseniibacteriota bacterium | reverse complement strand
CCCCCCGACGCTCGATGAGAACCGGGAGGCGATCCTCCGCGCGGAGAAGCTCGCGTTCTCCCTCGGGATCACGACGGTGCACGAGATCGACGCCCCCTCCGTCGCGGAAGCGTACCGGTCGCTCGACCGCGAGGGAAGGCTCCGGCTCCGGGTCTGCTTCTTCGCGCGCGCGATGCCGGAGGACGCGGCCCGGCTTCGCGGGACGGATGAGGCGGGGAGCTTCCGGTTCGCGGGGATCAAGGTGTTTCTCGACGGTTCGATCGGCGGGCGAACGGCGGCGGTGAACGAGCCGTACCGGGGCGGGGGGACCGGCGTCCTTCTCCTTGATGTGCGAACGATTCGCGGCCTCCTCCGGCGGGCCGCCGCCTCGGGGACGACGATCGCCTTCCACGCGATCGGGGACCGGGCGATCGAGGCGCTCCTCGGCGCGTGCGAGGGCGTTCGCGCATCCGGCACCGCCCGTTTCCCCCATCGGATCGAGCACGCGGAGATGCTCGCAGGCGCGAGCATCGATCGGATCCGCTCTCTCGGACTCCGTCTTTCGATGCAGCCGAACTTCCCCCTGCGCTGGGGGGGCGCCGGCGGGATGTACGAGGAGCGCCTCGGCCCGAGGAGGGCGCGGGCCCTGAACCGGATCAGAAGCGCGGTCCGGAGCGGAATCCCGGTCGCGTTCGGGTCCGACTGCATGCCGCTCGACCCGTTCTACGGCCTCGATGGAGCGGTCCGGCACCCGGTGCCGGAGGAAAGGCTGGCCTGGGGGGACGCGTTCTCCCGCTACACCGGAACCGGAGAGCGCTTCGCAGGGCCGGGCGGGGAGGGGGGGGCGCTCCGCGCGGGGAGGAGGGCCGATTTCACACTCTTCTCGAGGAAGACCGGGTGGGGGGAGCCGATCGATCGCGGGGAGCTCGTCCGGACGATCGCCGCGGGGGAGACCGTGTATGAGCGCTAGCGAGGATCTTTTCGGGAAGCCGCCGCGCGAGGCGGAACGGCCCCCCCGCTCTCCCCTCGCGGACCGGCTCCGTCCCCGGACGCTCGAGGAGTTCGTCGGGCAGAAGCATCTCCTCGGCCCGGGAAGGGTCCTCGAGCGAATCATCCGATCGGGTGAGCCGATCTCGCTCATCCTCTGGGGGCCTCCGGGGACGGGGAAAACGACCCTTGGGCGCCTCCTGGCGAGCTACGCGGGGGCCTGCTTCATCGAGTTCTCCGCGGTTCTTTCGGGTGTCAAGGAAATACGGGAGGCGGTCGTCCGCGCGCGCCGCGAGAGGAGCGCCGCCGGCCGCCGGACGATCCTCTTCGTCGACGAGATCCACCGCTTCAACAAGGCGCAGCAGGACGCGTTCCTCCCCCACGTCGAGAGCGGGGCGATCGCGCTCGTCGGCGCGACGACCGAAAACCCCTCGTTCGAGGTGAACGCCGCCCTCCTCTCGCGCACCCGCGTGTTCACGCTCGAGCCGCTCGCGGACGAGGAGATCGCGAGCATTCTCGAGGCCGCCCTCGCGGACCGAGAGAGAGGGCTCGGCGTCGATGCGATCCTCGGGGACGCGGAGAGGGACTGGATCATCCGCTTCGCGGAGGGGGACGCTCGGAGGGCGCTCTCCCTTCTCGAGCTCGGCGTCCAGATGGGCGGAGCCGAAGAGGGGAAGCCGCTCCTCCTCACGATGGAAACGCTCGAGAGGGCGGCGCAGAGGAAGTCGCTCCTCTACGACAAGAGCGGCGAGGAGCACTACAACCTGATCTCCGCGCTCCACAAGAGCCTCCGGGGGAGCGATCCGGACGCGGCGCTCTACTGGGCGACCCGCATGCTCGACGCGGGGGAGGATCCCCTGTACATCCTGCGCCGCCTCGTTCGCTTCGCCGTCGAGGACGTCGGGCTCGCCGATCCGCGCGCCCTTTCCGTCGCGCTCGCCTCCACCGAGACGTTTCGGATGCTCGGCTCCCCCGAGGGGGACCTCGCGATCGCCGAGGCGGTCGTTTACCTCGCTGTCACCGCCAAGTCGAACGCGCTCTACAAGGCGTTCGGCGCCGCCCGGCGGGACGTTCGCGAGAAGAAGAACCTCCCCGTCCCGAAGCACCTCCGAAACGCCCCGACGCGCCTCATGAAGGAGGAGGGCTACGGGGAGGGTTACGTGTACGACCCGTCCGATCCGGTGGGGGGCCTCGGGCAGCAGCACTTCCCCGAGAACCTGCTCGGGACCCGCTACTATTTCCCCGCAGAGTCGGGGGTCGAGCGCGAGATCAAGAAGCGGCTCGAGGAGTGGCGCCGCCGCCGCGCGGCCGCGGCGCCCGGCAAGGGGTCGGCGCCGCCCCGAGAGGAGCCCTGAGGCTTCCCCCGCGCCCCGCCCCAGGCGTGCGACATCGAGAAACTACTTGACATTTGTCGGGTAGTTCGCTATTCTCTCCGGGAGCCTGGGGGGGAGACGAGGGGCGCCCCGAGGGAGCCGGCGCCGCCCGGAGGAAATCGAGAGGAGAGGGGGGCGAGCCCGGGGTGGCCGGGACTGTTTTCCCGTCAAGGCCGGCCGCATCCGCCGGCTGCAAGGAGGAACGATGAACTGGACCGAGCTCTTGCGAGGTGCGATCGAGTACAACTACGCGGTCGCCGACAATCTCATGAGTCTGGTGGACGATTCGGAGCTCGACTGGAAGCCGTCGACCGGAACGAACTGGATGACGACCGGGCAGCTTCTCATGCACGTGACGAACGCCTGCGGCGCCTCGATCAAGGGGTTCGTGACCGGAGACTGGGGGTTGCCCGAGGGGGCCGACATGAGCCAGATGTCCCCGGAGGAGATGCTCCCGCCCGCGGAGAAGTTGCCGGCGGTGAAGAGCGTGAAGGAGGCGAAGAGGCTCTTCGCCGAGGACAAGAAGACCGCCCTCGCGATGATCGAGAAGGCGGGAGAGAAGGATCTCGAGGGCCGCGTCGCCGAGGCGCCGTGGGATTCGATGAAGATGTTTCTCGGCCAGCGGGCCCTCCAGATGGTCGAGCACCTGGCGGCGCACAAGGCGCAGCTCTTCTACTACTTGAAGCTCCAGGGGAAGCCGGTCAACACCGGGCACCTCTGGGGAATGTAGGGAAGCGGGCGGGCGGCGAAGGGGCCCACGCTCTTTCGCCGCCCCCGCGAGCGGTTCGATCGAGCGCGTGGTCTACTTCCGGATCAGGTCTCCGGAGCCGGTGATCCGGGAGCGGACGTCGGGATCCCCTTCGAGCACGATGTCCCCCGAGCCGGCGATCCGGGCGTCGAGCCGGTCCGTGACGCGGATTCCGACCGATCCGGAGCCGGTGAGCGAGACCTCCGCCGCTTCGGACGCCACGGCGCGCATCTCGCAGTCGCCGGATCCGCTCACCCTGACCGCCGCCCTTTCGGCCTGTCCCTCGCCGATCTCAACGTCTCCCGATCCGGCGATCCGGACCTCCAACTCCCGGACGATCAGTCCCTCGAGGTCCGCATCGCCCGAGCCGGTCAGGGAGACGCGGGCCTCGCGGGCGGCGACCTTGCCGAGCGCGAGGTCGCCCGAGCCGGTCAGGTCCGCTTCGAGGCCCTCGGCGAGAAGATCGCCCATCCGGAGGTCGCCCGAGCCGGTCAGGCGGAGGGCCATCCTCGCGCCCCGGAGGTCTTCGGCCACGACCGAACCGCTTCCCGTGATCTCGATCGTGTCGAGCTCCTTGACGGTCAGCTCGAACAGCACCGGTTTCCGGGGGTCCAGGTCGACGTTCTTCTCCCCGCGGATGACGAGAACCCCGTCCTTCACCTCGGTCACGATGCGGGCGATGATGTTGCTCTCGCCCCTCACGATCAGCGATTCCTCCTCTCCCTGGGCGATGTGGACGGTCCCGAAGAACGTGTGCCGGACGCCGTGGAAGTCCTTCACGCTTCGAGCTTCCTCCGCGACCGAGCCGTTCCCCCTCACCCTTTCCGTCCCCCCGAGGGCGGCGGCCGGAGCGGCGAGAAGGACCAGCAGGAAGACTCCGATCCGCGCGGAATGGCCTCTCATGTTCATCGCGTCCTCCTTCTCTTGTTGCCGGCGCCGGCGGACGGGCGCCTTCTCTTCTCTACGGCCCGCGGCGCGCGGGGTTACGCCGCTCCGGGCGGGTCAGTCGCCGATCCAATAGCGGACGATACAGTAGAAGGCGGCCACGGCGTCCTTCCAGCCGATCTTCTTCCCCTCCGAGTAGTCGCGGCCGTAGTAGGAGATCGGGATTTCGTAGACGCGGCATCTGCGGCGGGCGATCTTCGCGGTGATCTCCGGCTCGAACCCGAAGCGGTCGGAACGGAGCGGAATCCCCTTCAGGATGTCGGATCGGAAGACCTTGTAGCAGGTCTCCATGTCGGTGAGGTTCAGGTTGGTGAACATGTTGGACACGGTCGTGAGGAGCTGGTTGCCGACGTAATGCCAGAACAGATGGACGCGCGTCTCCCCCCCTTTGAAGCGGGAGCCGTAGACCACGTCGGCCAGGCCCTCCACGATCGGACGGATCAGCCGGGGGTACTCGGCCGGGTTGTACTCGAGGTCGGCGTCCTGGATGAGGGTGATCTCCCCCCGGACCTCGGGGATCGCCGTCCGGATCGCCGCGCCCTTCCCCCGGTTCCGCTCGTGGAAGAGGACCCGGACCCCTTCGATCCCGGCGATCTCTTTCTCGAGGATGCCCCGGGTGCCGTCCGTTGAGAAATCATCGACGATCAGGATCTCCTTCTCGATGTCCACGGCGCGGATCCGCTGAACGATCTCCCGGATCGTCCGGGCCTCGTTGTACACGGGAACGATGACGGAGATCATTCCGAAGTCCTTTCGCCGGAACTTCCTACGGCGCCCGAGGCTACCGGTCTCCCGCTTTTCCGTCAACGGAAAGATCCCTCGCCGGGTCTTTGGCCTTGACACACAATCGAGGGGAGGATAGCGTTTCTAGGTTCGTATCCCCTTTTCGGCGCAACATGTTCCCGGTCCGGAGCGTCTCTTCTTCTGTGAACCGCGCCGGCGGCGCCGGCGGGGGAGCGGCCGTCCTTTCCGGGGCGGCCGAATGATCGAAACCAACAAGGCGAAAGGAGTATTCGTGATGATCGGCAAGCTCATCGGCATCTCGGCGGTCGTCGTTCTCGCGTCTCTTGTTCTTCCCGCGGCCGCTCCGCGGGCCGCCATGCCGGATCTCATTCCCCGGGAGGTCCTCTTCGGGAACCCGGAGAAGGCGGGCCCGCAGATCTCCCCGGACGGGAAGAGCATGGCCTACATCGCGCCGGTGAACGGCGTGCTGAACGTGTGGGTCGGATCGATCGAAAAGGGGGACTACCAGCCGGTCACAAAGGACACCGATCGCGGGATCCACGCCTACTTCTTCGCGAAAGACAACAAGCATCTCCTCTATGTCCAGGACAAGGGCGGGGACGAGAACTGGCGTCTCTACGCGGTGAACCTCGAGAGCGGCGAGGTTCGCGACCTCACCCCCTTCGAAGGGGTCCAGGCCCGCGTGGTCGACGTGGACAAGCACTTCCCGAACGAGATCCTGGTCGGGCTGAACAAGGACGACCCGCGTCTTCACGACGTCTACAGGCTCGAGCTCGGCAGCGGGAAGATGGAGCCGGCCGCGAAGAACCCCGGCAACGTGATCGACTGGATCGCGGACGCGGAATTCGGGGTCCGCGGGGCGGTCGCGGCGAACGAGGAGGGGGGATTCGACCTCCTCGTGCGTGAAACCCCGGAAGCGGAGTGGGAGAAGATCGTCACCTGGACCATGGAAGACAACATGAGCAGCGAGCCGGTCGGGTTCACCAAGGACGGGAAGTCGATGTACCTTCTCGATTCCCGCGACGCGAACGCGGCCCGTCTCACGAGGCTGAACCTCTCGACGAAGCAGTCGGAGGTGATCGCCGAGGACCCGGTGTACGACCTGAGCGGCGTGATGGTCCATCCGGACACGTACGAGCTCCAGGCCTACGCGGTCGAGAGAGCCCGCACCGAGTGGACCGTGCTGGATCCGTCGATCAAGGAGGACTGGGCGATCCTCGAGAAGCTGCATCCGGGGACCCACGGCCGTCCGCGGCGGAACAACGACGACGATATCTGGGTGGTCGGCTTCACCGCGGACGACGGCCCGGTGAAGTACTACACGCTCGACCGCAAGACCAAAGAGACCAAGTTCCTCTTCGACCACCGGCCGGAGCTCAACAAGCACACCCTCGCCAAGATGGAGCCGATCTCCTTCCGGTCGCGCGACGGCCTCACGATCCACGGCTACGCGACCTTCCCGGTCGGCGTGGAGAGGAAGAACCTCCCGACGGTTCTCAACGTGCACGGGGGGCCTTGGGCCCGGGACGGGTGGGGCTACAACCCCGAGGCGCAGTGGCTCGCGAACCGCGGCTACCTCAGCCTCCAGGTGAACTTCCGCGGCTCCACCGGCTACGGCAAGGAGTTCCTCACCGCCGGCGACCGCGAGTGGGGCGGCAAGATGCACGACGACCTGGTGGACGCCGTCGAGTGGGCCGTCTCGAAGGGGTGGGCGGATCCGAAGAAGGTGGCGATCTACGGCGGTTCCTACGGCGGATACGCCTCTCTCGTCGGCGCGACCTTCACGCCCGATCTCTTCGCGTGCGCGGTCGATTTGGTCGGACCGAGCAACCTGATCACGTTCATCGAGACGACGCCCCCGTACTGGGCGGCCTTTCTCGACATGATCCACCGGCGGCTCGGCCATCCGGAAAGGGACGCGGAGTTCCTGAAGGCGCGCTCGCCCATCCACAAGGTCGATCAGATCAAGATCCCGATGCTCATTGCCCAGGGGGCGAACGACCCGCGCGTCAACCAGGCGGAGTCGGAGCAGATCGTCGAGGCGATGAAGGCCAAGGGGATCGACCACGAGTACCTCCTCTTTCCGGACGAGGGGCACGGGTTCGCCAAGCCGGAGAATCGGATCAAGTTCTACGCCGCAACGGAGAAATTCCTTGCCAAGCATCTCGGCGGGCGGTATGAGGAGGCCGAGTAGGATTCCGATAAGTGGGCCAGGGAGGGCGGTCGGGGGGGCGGACACGGCCCGCCCCGCCGCCCGACGGCCCCCGGGAGGAAGAATCTTGCGGCTCGCTCGGCTCATTCCACTGATCGGATTCTCCCTGGCGCTCGCCTGCGTCCCGGGGAAGGAGCAGGAGAGCGTGGAGCTCGCGCCGCCCCCCGAGGTCGAGGAGTGCCTCTTCGAGACGGCCGGGGGGAGCCTGATCCGGGGGGAGACGCCCGCCGGCTGGGCGATCCGGCAGGGGGTGGACGCCGGGACCGCCCAGAAGATGCTCGCCGCGCTCGCGGTCTACCTCCCCTCCTCGCGCTACCGAACCGACGATCGTCTGGAGATCACGCGAAACCCCGCGGGCGGCGTTCTCTCGTTCGCCGTCGAAAGGGAGAGCGGCGAGCGTTTCATCGCGAGGAGGGAGGGGGAGGCGTGGGCCGCCTCGGCCGAGACGAAGCCGATCCGCCGCGAGATCGCCCACTTTCGCGGGACGATCCGAAGCTCGCTCTGGGAGTCGCTGATCGAGGAGGGCGCTTCGCCCGATCTCGTCGTGCGCTTCGCGGACATCTTTTCCTGGACCTTCGACTTCCTCACCGACTGCCGCGAGGGGGATCGGTTCGATCTCATCGCGGAGGCGATCTACCAGGAGGGCGAGTTCCGCCGCCACGGCGACGTTCTGGCGGCCCGATACGACGGGGAGCGGGGGAAGGTCGCCGGAATCCTCTTCCGCCCTGAAGGGGGGAAGGCCGCTTACTTCGCGCCCGACGGCTCCTCCCTGCAGAAGGCGTTTCTTCGCTCTCCCCTCAGCTATCGGAGGATCAGCTCCGGTTTCTCCCACAGGCGCTTCCATCCCGTTCTCAAGCGGTACATGCCCCATCTCGGAATCGACTACGCGGCGGCCGCCGGAACGCCGGTCGTCACGATCGGCGAGGGGACGGTGGCGTTCGCTGGCTGGAAGCGGGGTTTCGGGAAGATCGTGGAGGTGAGGCATCCCCGTTCCTACACGACCACCTACGGGCATCTCTCGCGGTATGCCCAGGGGATCCGCGCGGGCGCGCGGGTCGGGCAGGGCCAGGTGATCGGGTATGTCGGTTCCACCGGTCTCGCCACCGGTCCCCATCTCGATTTTCGCATGAAGCGCGGTCCGACCTACGTGAACCCTCTCAAGATCGAGATCCCCTCCGCGGATCCGGTCCCCCCGGGAGAGGAGCGGGCGTTCTTCCATCTGGCCCGGGTCTGCCTCGCCGCCCTCGACGTGCTCCCCGAGGGGAGCATCGGTGCGGAGAGGGAGCCGCTCGTGCTCGCGCTTCTCTCCGGGGCCGACAGGGGCTTTCTGCCGGCCAACCCAGGCCTCGACGACCACCCCGCCCCGTAGCCCGATTTCATGTCCCCGTTGTTCCTCGATTGCGGTGACGTCTGCGGCCTCTTCACCTTTCTCCCCGAGCGGGGACGGAGTGTGCTCTCGCGCACCGGCGAGGGAGACCTCGGTTCGCCCTTCGCTCGGAGGCGTGTCCCGAGAGAGCCTGCCCCGCCCCCGCGCCCCCCCTCGCCGGACCCCACACGATCGCCAAGGGGCCTCTGTCTCCCGTCCCTACGCCTTCCCTCCCACCGGTGCTCCTTCGCTCCTCCAGAAAGCCCGCGGCCGGGTGGCGGCCAGGGGCGCCCGTGAGAAGCGCAGCGAAAGCGAGCATCGCAAGGGGCGGATGGCCGACAGGACCCGGCCGCCCCTCCTTAGTGACGGATCCGGGCCCCTCGCCGCCGGTTGACCGGGGTGCGGCGGTCTGCTAGTGTGCGGAGAACCTCGTGTTGCTCTCGGGAGAAGCGAAACATGACATACGAAGAGATCGTCACGTCGCAGGTCCAGCCCTCCGGTGATCGGATCGTCTTCATCGTTCTCGACGGACTCGGGGGCCTTCCCAACAAGCCAGGCGGACGCACCGAGCTCGAGTCCGCCGCCAAGCCGAACCTCGACCGCCTCGCGAAAGAGGGGCAGACCGGCCTCATCGATCCGGTCGGACCGGGGATCACCCCGGGGAGCGGACCGGGCCATCTCGGCCTCTTCGGCTACGATCCACTGAAGTTCGTGGTCGGCCGCGGGGTCCTCTCCGCGCTCGGGGTCGGCTTCCCGCTCGAGACGATCGACCTCGCCGCGCGGATCAACTTCGCCGCGCTCGACGCCGGGGGGAGGATCCTCGATCGCCGGGCCGGCCGGATCCCCACGGAGGAGTGCGAGCGGCTCGTCGCTCTTCTCGACGGGATGGAGATCCCCGGCGTGCGGGTCTTCGTGCGCGCGGAGAAGGAACACCGTGCGGTCGTCGTCTTCCGCGGGGAGGGGATCGAGGACGGCCTCACCGATTCCGATCCGCAGGCGACGGGAGTCCCGCCGGAGAAGGTCCGGGCCGAGCGTCCGGAGGCGGGCCGGGCCGCGGAGATCGCCAATCGGTTCATCGAGGAGACGGGGAAGCGCCTGGCCGGCGAGAAGCGCGCCAACGGCGTCCTGCTCCGCGGGTTCGCCCGGTACCGCCCCCTTCCGGCCTTCAGGGATCGCTACGGGCTTCGCGCCCTCGCCCTCGCCCTCTACCCGATGTATCGGGGTCTCGCGCGCCTCGTCGGCATGGAGGCGCTCGACGTCAAGGGCTCTTCGTCGTCCCTCTTCGAGGCGCTCGTCGCCCACTACAACGAGTACGACTTCTTCTTCCTGCACATCAAAGACACGGACAAGGCGGGAGAGGACGGGAAGTTCGACGAGAAGAGAAAGGCGATCGAGGCGGCGGACCGGCTGATCCCGCGCCTCGACGATCTCCCGGACAAGCTCGTGATCGTGACGGGGGACCACTCGACCCCGGCGGTGATGAAGAGCCACAGCTTCCACCCGGTTCCCTTCTTGATCCACGGGCGGCTCGTTCGTCCGGACTCGACGAGGGAGTTCGGGGAGTCGACCTCCGCGGCCGGCTCCCTCGGACGCTTCCCGGCGCGCGAGATCCTCCCCCTCGCTCTCGCGCATGCCGGGCGTTTGAAGAAGTTCGGTGCCTGAGCGATCGGTTTTCGAGCGCAGGGAGAGGGAGCACGGGCCGTCCGTCGTCGTCGCTCTCCTCTCGGGAGCCGTCGCGTCCCTTCCCTTCCAGAAGAACGCGCCGGGCTTTCTGATCCTCTGCGCTCTCGTCCCGTTCCTTCTCCTCCTCCGCTCGCTGGGGCGCGGCCGGGAGCCCCTCGCGGGCTTCCGCACCGGGTGGTTCTTCGGCTTCGGGTTCTTCCTCGGGCTTCTCTACTGGATCGGCCTTCTCTCGCAGACGGAGATCCCGGTGCGGGCCCTCGCTCTCGGCGGGCTCTTCATCCTCTCCGCGTATCTCGCCCTGTTCCCCGCGCTCTTCGGGCTTCTCTACGGAGCCCTCAAGGGGAGGCTCCCCGTCCTCCTCTTCGCCCCCGTCGTCTGGGGCGCGACCGAGCACCTCCGGTCGCTCGGCACGCTCGGTTTTCCGTGGGGTTCGCTCGGGTACGCGCTCATGGACCACCTCTTCCTCGTTCAGCTCGCGCGCTTCGCGAGCGTGGACGTCCTGACCGTCCTGGTCGTGGCCGTCAACGTCCTTGTCGCGGAGAGCATCATCCACGCCTCGAACAGGAACCTCCGCCCCTTCGCGATCCGGTTCGCCGCCGCTCTCCTCGTTCTCTTCCTCGTCGCTCTCGAAGGGGTACGGGCGATTCGACGCGGCTACGAGCCTTCCGGGAAACCGGTCCGGGTGGCGGTCGTGCAGCCGAACATCCTGGCCGAGGAGAAGTGGACGGAGGCCTACAAGGACGGTTCGATCCGCATTCTCGCCGACATCACGAGAAGCGCCGCGGCCGCGGAGCCGGGCCTCGGCCTCGTCGTCTGGCCGGAAACCGCGGTCCCGGTCTATGTGCGGCAAGAACATCGATACTTCAAGCAGCTCTTCGATCTGGTGGACGAGATCCGCGTTCCGATCCTCTTCGGCTTCCCCGACGCGGAGTACGCCGTCGGGATGGGCTACGAGTACTTCAACGCCGCGATGCTGCTGGACGCCGGGGGACACGTGCGGGGGGAGTACCGGAAGATGCATCTCGTGCCGTTCGGGGAGCGCCTCCCCCTGCACGATCGGCTCGATTTCGTGGGGCACCTGAACCTCGGCGAGGCGGACTTCTCGCCGGGGACCGATCCGGCCGTCTTCGGGAACGGCGAGACGGAGTTCTCAGCGAACATCTGCTTCGAGGCGATCTTTCCCCCCCTCTGCCGCCGGTTCGTCCGGGAGGGGGCGCGGTTTCTCGTGAACCTCACGAACGACGCCTGGTTCGGGACGACGTCGGCCCCGTACCAGCACGCGGCGATGGCGCGGCTCCGGTGCGTGGAGCTCGGCGTCTTCCTCGCGCGGTCCGCGAACACGGGGATCTCGCTCATCGCCGATCCGGTCGGCCGGGTGGTGGACAGCCTCGGGCTCTACGAGAAGGGGTACGTGGCGGCGGATATCGTCCCGACGGCCGCGGGCACGTTCTACGCCCGCCACGGCGACTGGCTTCCCCGCCTGGAGCTCGCGCTCTCGGGGGCTTTCGTCGTCTTTGCTCTCCTTCGCGGCCGGCGCGCGGGTTCGAAGAAGCGGGGCTGACGCCCTGGTCGGGCCGGCGCGCGGGAGGAGGCCGCCGGGCAGCCCGCGGAAAGGAGGTTTGCGGCTCTTCCATGCGGAACATCCGTCTCGACCTCCGCTACGACGGAACGGACTTCAGCGGCTGGCAGGTGCAGCCGGGGCGCCGCACCGTTCAGGGGGAGATCGAGCGCGTCCTCGAAACGATCCTCGGGGAGCGGGTGCGCGTGCACGGATCGGGAAGGACCGACTCCGGCGTGCACGCCCTCAAGCAGGTCGCCCAGTTCCGTTCCCGGACCTCCCTCCCCGTTGCGGTGATCGAGAGGGCCCTCAGGGGGCTTCTCCCCGAGGATCTCCTCGTTCTCTCCGCCGCCGAGGCCCGCCCGGAATTCGACGCGCGAAGGGACGCTCTCTTCCGGGTCTACCGGTACCGGATTTTCCGAGGGCGGGATCCGCTTCTCCGGCGGTTGGTCTGGGAGGTCCGGTCCCCCCTCGACCCCTCCCTTCTGGCCTCGGGTTCCCGCCGTCTCCTCGGCGAGATCGACGCCACGTCTTTCGCGGATGCCTCTCGGAAGGGCCGCTCGAACCGCGTGCGGGTGGATCTCTCGGAGTGGAGCGAGGAAGGCCCCGAGCTCGTTTACAGAATTCGCGCGAACCGCTTCGTCCATCACATGGTTCGTACTATAGTAGGGACTCTGGTGGAGGTCGGCCGGGGGTTCCGGCCGGCGGACGATATCCCCGCCGTGGTCGCCTCCGGGGACCGGCGCCGGGCCGGGCGGACCGCTCCGGCGCGGGGGCTCTTCCTCGCGGATGTCGGCTACGCCGGCGACGAAGCGTCCCCCCCTCTCGAAGGAGAGACCGATGAAGTTCTTCCTTGATTCGGCCGACGTGAAGGAGATCCGCGAGGCCGCCTCGCTCGGGATCGCGGACGGCGTCACCACGAACCCGACCCTCCTCGCGAGGGAGGGAGGGGACCCGCGGAAGGTCCTCGAGTCGATCTCGGCGCTCGTCGAGGGGCCGGTCAACGCCGAGGTGCTCGGCACCGACCGCGAGACGATCGTGAGGGAGGGGCGGAGGCTCCGCGAGATCGCGCCGAACATCTGCGTGAAGGTCCCGATCACGAAGGACGGTCTCCGCGCCGTCCGCGATCTCGCCGGGGAGGGGATCGACACGACCGTGACGCTCGTCTTCTCGTCGAGCCAGGCGCTTCTCGCCGCGAAGGCGGGCGCGACGTACGTCTGCCCCTTCGTCGGGAGGCTGGACGATGCCGGCCACGTCGGGATGGACCTCATCCGCGAGATCGCGGCGATGTACCAGAACTACCCGATCGCGACGGAGGTCCTTGCCGCGAGCATCCGAAGCCCGCTTCACGTCGTCGAGGCGGCCCTTGCTGGCGCGCACATCGCAACGGTCCCCTTCGGCGTCGTCGAGCGGATGATCCGGCACCCGCTCACCGATATCGGGATCGAGAAGTTCCTGGAGGACTGGAAGAAGCTGGGGGTTTCGATTGACTAGACGGGTCGCGAACGACCGGGGCACTCTCGCGCGTGCGATTCTCCTGCTCGTTTTCAGCTTCGGCGTCGGCGCCGCCGTCGTCTTTCTTCTCGTTCAGCGCGGGACGCGCGTCGCGGGGGGGCCGGAAGAGCCCGCCCTCGCCGAGGCGGTCCCCGCGGCCGTCGTCGAGGAGGCGAACCGCTCCATTCACGAGGACCGGCGGAACGCGATCGTCGTCGCCGCCGAACGGGTGAGCCCCGCGGTCGTGACCGTCTCGGTGCGGAAGCACACGATCGTCCGCCAGAGCCCGTTCTTTACCCATCAGAACGACTTCTTCGACCAGTTCCTCCGCGATTTCTTTCCCTACCGCGAGTACTCGCGGCCGGTGGCGAGCATGGGTTCGGGCGTCATCTTCGACGGGCGCGGGTACCTCTTCACGAACTCCCACGTCGTCGCGGGGGCGGATCGGATCGAGGTCGTTCTCGGCGACGGGCGCACGTTCGAGGGGAGCCTGGTCGGGACCGATCCATCCTACGACCTCGCCCTGATCCGGATCGAGGGGAGCGACCTCCCCGTCGCGCCGCTCGGAGACTCGGACGACCTCAAGATCGGCGAGTGGGCGATCGCGATCGGGAACCCCTTCGGCTACCTTCTCAACAACACCCAGCCCTCGGTGACCGCCGGGGTGATCAGCGCCGTGCACCGGGATGTCCGCACCGGGGAGTCCGGGGGCGGCATCTACAAGGACATGATCCAGACCGATGCCGCGATCAACCCGGGGAACAGCGGCGGGCCGCTCGTGAACGGCGCCGGAGAGGTGATCGGAATCAACACCTTCATCTTCACGAGCGGGGGCGGCTCGCTCGGCATGGGGTTCGCGATTCCGATCAACACCGCGAAGGGGATCGTCGACGAGCTGATCCTCTACGGTGAGGTGCGGAACGTGTGGGTCGGCGTGCGCGTCCAGGAGATGACGCGGCGGGCGGCGCGCATGCTCGGCCTCCGCTCTCTCGAGGGAGTGCTCGTGACGTACGTGGACGAGGGGAGCCCCGCCGAGGAGGCGGGCATGGAGGTTTGGGACGTGATCATCGGCGTGAACGGAGAGCCGGTCGGCGGCGTCGTGGAGGCGCGCCGCGCGCTCTTCGGGGTCCGCGTGGGAGACCGGCTCAGGCTCGAGGTTCTGCGCAAGGGAGACCGGCTCGATCTCGAGCTTCTCATGAAGGAGGTCGTCTCGCGGAGAAGGGGGGGCGCCCAATGATCCTCCGCTACACGCGGCCGGAAATGGGAGCGGTTTGGGAAGACGAGCGGCGCTTCTCGCATTGGCTCCGGATCGAGATCGCCGTCGCCGAGGCGATGGCCCGGCGGGGGATGGTCCCCGAGGAGGCGGTCCGCGCCGTCCGAGCGGCCGCCCGCGTCGACGCGGCCCGCATCGCGGAGATCGAGAGGGAGACGCGCCACGACGTGATCGCGTTTCTCGAGTGCGTGGAGGAGTCGGTCGGGCCGGAAGCGCGCTGGCTCCATCTCGGCCTCACCTCGTCCGACCTTCTCGACACGACGCTCGCCCTCCAGATTCGCGAGGCGACCGCGATCCTCGAGCGCGAGGGCCGCGCTCTCGCCGAGGCGCTCCGGGAGAAGGCTCTCCGATACAAGGACCTGGTCGCGATCGGCCGCACGCACGGGATCTACGCCGAGCCGATCACCTACGGCATCAAGTTCGCCTCCTGGAAGCTCGAGATCGAGCGGGCGCTCCGCCGCCTGCGGGCGGCGGCGGACGAGGCGGTGGTGGGGAAGCTCTCCGGGGCGGTCGGGACCTTTGCCCACAACCCCCCGGAGATCGAGGAAGAGGTGCTCGCCGCCCTCGACCTCCGGCCGGAGCCGATCGCGAGCCAGATCGTGCACAGGGATCGCCATGCGGCCTATGCCGTCGCGCTCGCCCTCCTGGGGGCGTCTCTCGAGAAGATGGCCACCGAGATCCGCGCGCTGCAGAAGAGCGACGTGGGCGAGGTCGAGGAGCCGTTCCGCGAGAAGCAGAAGGGCTCCTCCGCGATGCCCCACAAACGGAACCCGATCGTGTGCGAGCGGATCGCCGGCATGGCGCGCCTTCTCCGCGGCTACGCGCTGCCGGCGATGGAGAACATCGCGCTCTGGCACGAGAGGGACATCTCGCACTCTTCCGCGGAGCGCGTCCTCCTCCCCGACGCGACGATCCTCGCGGACTACATGCTCCACCGCTTCACCGAGGTGATCCGCGATCTCCGGATCGACGAGGAACGCGTCGCGGAGAACCTCTGCTCGGCGCGCAACGGCTACGGCACCCAGGCCGTCCTTCTCGCGCTCGCCCGCAAGGGGCTCTCCCGGCGGGACGCGTACCGGCTCGTGCAGAGGCGCGCCCACGAGGCGATGGAGCTGGGGAAGAACCTCGAGGAGCTTCTCGTCTCCGACGAGGAGGTCCGCGCGCACCTCGGCGAGGAGGAGATCCGCAAGGCGTTCGGGCTCGACACGCACCGGAAGCACGTGGACTATCTGCTCCGGCGCGCGGGGGTGCTCTCGTGACGCGGCCCCTCTTCGCCCCGTCGGTCTCGCTGACCGACAAGGAGCGGGAGCGCGCCCGGGAGCTCCTCGGGCGGGAGCCCACCGACGTCGAGCTCCAGATCTTCGACATCCTCTGGAGCGAGCACTGCTCGTACAAGTCGAGCCGCGCGGCGCTCCGGCGCCTGCCGACGGAAGGACCGACCGTGCTCCTCGGCCCGGGCGAGGACGCCGGCGTGCTCCGCTTCACCGAGTGGGAGGGGAAGCGCTGGGCGGTGGTGCTCGCCCATGAGAGCCACAACCATCCCTCCCAGGTGGTTCCGGTGGAGGGGGCGGCGACCGGCATCGGGGGAATCGTGCGGGACGTGGTCTGCATGGGGGCGGAGGTGATCGGCGTGCTCGATCCGCTCCGCTTCGGTGACCCGCGGGGGGAGCACGCGCACCGCTCGATCGACATCGCACGCGGGGTCGTCAAGGGGATCGCGCTCTACGCGAACGCGCTCGGCGTCCCGAACCTCGGCGGGGACGTCCGTTTTGATGCTTCCTATGACGACAATTGTCTCGTTAATGTCGTCGCGGTCGGGCTCGTCGAGGAGGAGCGCGTGATCCCGAGCGCCGTCCCGCCGGAGGGTGGGCGGGAGCCGTACGCGTTCATCCTCGTCGGCAAGCCGACCGACGCGAGCGGCTTCGGCGGCGCCACGCTCGCCTCGGCCGTCTTGGGCGACGCGCGGGCTGAGAACCGGGGGGCGGTGCAGGTCGCCGATCCCTTCCTCAAGCGGGTTCTGAACGTCGCGCTCGCGGACGTCTTCGCGCTCGCCCGGGAGAGGGGGATCGCGATCGGCTGCAAGGACCTCGGCGCTGGGGGAATCTCCTGCATGGCGTCCGAGCTCGCGGACAGGGGCGGGATGGGGGTCGAGATCGACTTCGAGGCGATCCCTCTCGCCGAGGGGATCCCCCCATTCGTCGCGCTCGTCTCGGAGACGCAGGAGCGCTACGGCCTCGCGGTGCCCGAGCGCTTCGCCGACGAGGTTCTCCGCGTCTTCAACGTGAAGTACGAGCTCCCCTCGATCTACCGCGGGGCGCGCGCCGCGATCGTGGGCCGCTTCACCGAGGAGAGGCGGGTGCGCATCCGGCACGGGGGAGAGCTCGTGTGCGACGCCGAGACCGAGGCGATCACCTGCCCGGTCCTCGCCGAGCGGGAGGCGAGAGCCCCCGCGCGGGCGAAAGAGCCCGGGCCCCCCGCCTTCGACGGTGATCCCGGCGAGGCGCTCCTCCGCATGCTCGGCTCGCCGAACGGCGGCTCCGCGGAGCCGATCTTCCGTTCGTACGACACCGAGGTGCAGGGGCGCGCGGTGATCCGCCCGGGTGAGGCGGACGCGTCGGTGATCCTCCCCGTTCCGGGGTGTCCGGTCGGGCTCGCCTCGACCGTGGACGGGAACCCGTGGTACGGGCTGCTCGACCCGCGCGCGGCCGGGGCGCTCGCCGTCGCCGAAGGGGCCCGCAACCTCGCTGCCGTCGGGGCGGAGCCGCTCGGCATGACCGACTGCCTGAACTACGGGAACCCGGAAGACCCGGCGGTCTTCCATCAGTTTCGGGAGGGGGTGGAGGGGATCCGGGAGGGGGCCGCCGCGATCGGGCTCCGCGGCCGTCCGGAATGCCCGATCCCGATCGTCAGCGGAAACGTGAGCTTCTACAACGAGTCGGCGCGCGGGAGGGCGATCGCCCCCTCGCCGATCCTCTGCCTCGTCGGACGTGTCCAGGACGCCTCGCGGGCCGCGACCATCGGATTGAAGGAGCCGGGCGGAGCGATCCTGCTC
>JBDRFQ010000173.1:0-2101 GCA_043818685.1 Candidatus Eiseniibacteriota bacterium | reverse complement strand
TCTCGACGGCCCGAAGGACGCGGCACACATGGTCGAAGAGGTCGCGGAAGGCGATACAGGCCCAGGCGACCACGGCGTCGAGCACCCAGCAGAGGTCGGGGTGAACCCGGGCGACGAGGAGCCGCAGGCCGAGGTAGGCGCCGAGACTTGCTCCCAGGCTGACGAGGAGAAGAGCCCACCCCCCCATAGGTCCGACAAGTCCGATCCGTCGGATCCACTTCTCCAGGCGTGTGATGACCGCGCCCAGCATGCGAACCGGGTGAACGGGCCACGGCGGGTCTCCGAGGAGGAGGTCCAGGGCGAACGCGGCGACGAGGACGAGGCCCCATTCATCCATGGCAGGCTCCGGCGTGCCGGGCGAGAGCGTCAAGGAGGAGGTCGTTCTCCTCGGGGCGGCGCACGGCCAGGCGGAAGTAGTTCTCTTCGAGACCGAGGAAGTTGCGGGCGTCCCGGACATGGAGACCCTCGGCGAGCAGCGGACGCAGGAGATCGTCGAGGTCGGGCGTGGCCGTCCACTGAGCGAGGAGGAAGTTGGCGCTGGATGGGAAAGGCCGGATGCCCGGCAGTTCCCGGAGGCGGTGGAAGACCCGCTCGCGCTCGGTGCGGACGAGGGTTCGGGTCCGATGCTCGTAGTCGCTGTCGTCCAGGAGGGGGGCGATCGTCTCGGCGATGCGGTTGACGGACCAGGGTTCCTTGCAGGCCCTCAGCCGGGCGATCGCCTCGGGGTGTCCGACGGCGGCGCCAATGCGGAGTCCCGGCAGGGCGTAGAACTTGGTCAGGGAGTGGAGGACGAGCACGTTTGCCGTGCGCGGTCGTCGCGCGAGCCACGACGTCTCGGCGAAGTCGTCCAGGAACTGGACGAAGGCCTCATCGAGGAGGATCCATCGGTCGGGGAACTCCCTGGAAAGGCGTTCGATCGTCTCCTGGGGGAGGACGGTGCCGGTGGGGTTGTTCGGCTGACCCAGGATGATCGCATCGGCGCGCTCCAGCGCCTCGGCGAGCAGGTTGCAGGGGGGCGGGGCGAAGTCGTCTTGCGGGGAAAGGGGGATCTCCAGGACATCCGCTCCGGCCAGCCGGGCGGCTCTCGCATAGTCGTGGAAAGAAGGAGTGGGGACGGCGACGCGCCGGAGGCCGAGGGCTCGCGGGGCGAGGTAGAGGATCTCGGTGGACCCGTTCCCCGGGAGGACCTCGTCGGGGGGAACGTCGAAGCGTCGCTCGTAGTATCTCCGGATGCCGTCGCCGTCCTGGGTGGGGTAGACGGCGGCCTCCTCCAGGAGCCCCGGCCAAGCCTCGCGCAGGCAGCGGGGCGGGCCGAGGGGGTTGAGGCTCACGCTGAAGTCGAGGACGGGGCGTCGGGGGAGGCCGAGACGGTCCTGATCGTGTTTGGGGGCGCCACCGTGCCGGTGGGCGAGATTCGGATCGGGTTGGGGTGGGCGCCTCATCGCAGAAGCAGGCTCCACCCGGTGAGGGCGGGCAGGTGCGGGCCGAGGGTGGCAAAGGCGAGGAGGAGGAGGGTCTCGGAGATCTCGCTCCCGGCGCCGAGCAGGTCGCCGGTGACTCCCCCGACGTGTCGCCGGCACGAGGTGCTGAAGGCGGCGCCGACGATCGCGGCGGCGGCAAGGGCGGCGAGACCCGCCGGGCCGAGGAGGAGCGCTAGGAGTACCGCAGCCCAGAACACGGCTGCAGCGAGGTGGCGGCTGCGGGCGCCTTGTACGAATGGTGCGCCGGTTCCCCCTTCGGGGCGCGCGTAGGGCAGCCGGACGGCGAGCTGCACCTGGACGGTTCGGGATGCGACGAAGGCGGCGGCGATCCAGAGGGTCGTGTCGGAGGAGGCGAGTCGTGTGAAGGCGATCCACTTCGCAAGGAGGACGGCCACGAGAGCGACCGTGCCGAACGTCCCGGTGTGCGGGTCCTTCATGATGGCGAGCCTCGCAGCCCGGTCGTTGCCGCCGAGGGAGTCGGCCCAGTCGGCGAGTCCGTCGAGGTGAAGTGCTCGGGTGAGGAGGACGGAGGCCAGGACCAGGAGGAGACCCAGGCCCTCGGGCCAGGTGTCGAGCGTGACGAGTGCCGCGGCCTGGGCGAGGCTGTGGAGGGCCAGCCC
>JBDRFQ010000172.1:0-19895 GCA_043818685.1 Candidatus Eiseniibacteriota bacterium | reverse complement strand
GTAGTCGATCACGTGATCCGCGCCGAGCTCTCCGGCGCGCTTCGCCTTCGCCTCGTTCCCCACCGTCGCGATCACCCGCGCGTTCCAGAGCTTGGCGATCTGCACGGCCGCGCTGCCGACCCCGCCTCCGGCGCCCTGAACGAGCACGACCTCGCCGGGGCGCACGCCAGCGCGCGCGACAAGCATGTGCCATGCGGTCAGAAACGCGAGCGGAAAGGAGGCGGTCTCCTCGAAGGAGAGGTTCTTCGGCTTCGGGAAGACGTTCGCGCGCGGAACGACGATCCTGTCGGCGCACCCGCCGTCCCGGGACTCGCCGATGATCTTGAACTCCCTGCATTCGTGATCCGCTCCGGAAACGCACGACCCGCACGACCCGCAGCTCGTCGCGGGAGCCAGGACGACCTCGTCCCCCTCGGCGAGGCCGGCCGCCCCATCGCCGAGCCCGGCGACGACCCCCGAGCAATCGCTCCCCGGAACGAGCGGGAGCGGGAACTCGTGCCCCGGAACTCCCTTCCGCACCCAGACATCCAGGTGGTTCAGACCGACCGCGCGGACCTCCACGAGCACCTCGCCCGCGCCCGGCGCCGGGTCCTGAATCTCCTCCAGCCGGAGCACCTCGAGCCCGCCGTGAGAACGAACAACGACCGCTTTCATGAGCAAGCACCCTTTCGTTGAGTCATGAACGACAAGCTACCGTGCATACACGTTGACCTCGGCCGCCTTGAACGAAATCCAGGAGTCCTGCCCCTCGGAGAGACGGAGCTCCGACAGAGCGTCGGTCGTGATCTCCGCCGTCAGGCCGGGATCCGTCCCCACGAGAACGCGAACCGAATCTCCGGCGACATCGATCGACTCGATCCGCCCGCGAAGCACGTTGCGAGGAGAACCGCTCGGCCGGACGAGGGAGATCGCGATCGCGCGGGGATGAACCGTCGCGATCACCTCCGCTCCTTCCGGCTCCTCGCTCCTCGGCGCGTGGATCCGAACGGCGCCGGCGCGCACGACATCGTGCCCCGCCTCGCGGGCCAGCGACCCGGAAATCAGGTTCAGGCCCACGAAGGAGGCGACGTAGAGCGAGCGGGGGCGTCTCCGCACCTCAGCGGGCGTCCCCTCCTGCGCGAGCCTTCCCTCCTCGAGCACGACCAGGCGATCCGCGAGCGCGAGCGCCTCGACGGGATCGTGCGTCACGAGGAGCTTCACCCCGTCGAACGAGGAGAGCTCGCGCCGGAGCACCCGACCGACCGAGGCCTTCACCCGCACGTCGAGGGACGAGAGCGGTTCGTCGAGGAGGAGCATCCGCGGGCGCGCGGCGAGCGCACGGGCGAGCGCGACGCGCTGCGCCTCGCCGCCCGAGAGCGAGGCGGGGTACGCGGAGGCACGGTGCGCGACGCCGAGCCTCTCGAGCCACTCCTCGCCGAGGCGGCGCGCTTCCCTCGCCGGAACGCGGCGGGCGCGTAGCCCGTACGCCGCGTTGTCCCGCGCGCTCAAGTGCGGAAAGAGCCGGAGATCCTGAAAGACGACGCCGGCCGATCGACCGGCGGGGGGGATCCGGATCCCGGAATCGGGCCGCTCGAGGACTCGCCCCTCGAGCACGACCTCTCCCCCGTCGAGCGGCAGGAGGCCCGCGAGCGCCCGGACAAGCGTGCTCTTCCCCGCTCCGTTCGGTCCGAGCAGCGCGACCGTCTCCCCGCGCGCGGCGGAGAAGCGCGCCTCGAGACGAAAGGTCCCGGCATCGAGGCGGACATCCGCGAGAAGGCTCATCGGTGTAGCAACCTCCCCCGCAGCAGAACGAGGACGGCGATCGAGCAGAGAAGAAGGAGCAGGCTGAGGAGAATCGCGCCGTCGAAGTCGGTCTGGAGCGCCTCGTACACGGCGAGCGGCAGGGTTTGGGTCCGGCCCGGGAAGTTCCCCGCAAACGTGATCGTCGCTCCGAACTCCCCGATCGCCCTCGCCCAGGCGAGCGCGAGCCCGGCCATGATCGAGGGCCTCAGGGCCGGAAGCGTGATCGTCCGGAGGATCGTCGTTCTCGAGGCGCCGAGCGTTTCCGCGGCCTCCTCGAGACGCCGGTCGCAGGAAGCGAACCCCGCCTCCAGCGTCAGCACGAGAAACGGCGCGGAAACGAAGGCGGCGGCGAGCGTCGCGCCCGCGAACGAGAAGGGGAGCTGAATCCCCACCGCCGCGAGCGCCCCACCGAGCAGCCCGCGGCTTCCGAACGCCGTGAGAAGAGCGACCCCTCCCACGACGGGAGGAAGAACCATCGGAAGGAGGACGAGGGAGCGGACAATCCCGATCCCCGGGAAGGAGAGACGAGAGAGAACCCAGGCGAGCGGAAGCCCGAAGAGGAGCCCGGCGAACGCCGCCGCGGTCGCCGCGGAGAGGGAGATGCGAAGCGCGAGGAGAACCCTCTCGCTCCGGAACTCCTCCCACGCGGCGGGCCAGGGAACGCGCGAGAGAAGCCCCGCGATCGGGAGCAGGAAGAACGCGAGGAGAACGACGGCGAAGAGAAGAAGAACCGCCTCAGCGGGACCGGCTCCGGCGTTCCTCCTCATCACGGCCTCCCGAAACCGAAGGAGGCGAGGATCTCCGCGGCCTCTTCGGTCTCTAGGAACTCGGCGAAACGGACGGCCCCGGACCGTCCCGCTCCACCCCGCACGACCGCGGCGCGAAAGGCGATGTCGATGCCCGCCGCCTCCGGCATCTCGAACGCGATCGTTCGCTCGGCAGCGGCCCCGACCCGGTCCGTGGCGTAGACAATCCCCGCATCCGCCTCGCCGAGAACGATCTTGCCGACCACACCCTTGACGGTCGGCTCATACGAGACGACGTTCCTCCCGACCGCCTCGGCGAGACCGAGGGAATCGAGAAGCTGGTTCGAGTAGAGGGCGATCGGCGTTCCGGGTGCTCCGGCAACGACCCGTACCCCGCAGCGCGCGAGATCCGCCGGACTTCTCACCCCTCCGGGGTTCCCCTCGGGCACGAGAAGCACGAGACGATTCCTCGCGAAGACGAAGGGACGCTCCACCAGTCCCGCGTCGGCCACACGGTCCATTTGCACGCGGTCCGCGGAAGCGAAGAGATCCGCCGGGGCCCCCTCGATGATCTGGGTGGCCAGCGTGTGCGATCCGGCGAAGTTCAACACGACGCGCTCGCCGGGGCGGCTCGCCTCGAAAGCCCCGGCCAGCGCGCGGAACGACTCGGTGAGGCCCGCGGCGGCGAAGACCGTGATCGCGCCCTCGCGAGGGCCGCCGCATGCGAGAAGGGCGAGCCCCGCGGGAAGAAGCCGCGAAAGCGAACGAACAAGGTCTCCCCTCATCCGTCCCTGTCCATCCGGCGGCAGTTCACTTCAGCTATCGAAAACTCGCCGATCAAGACTATGAGTTCGCCGCCCGTTTCCATCATGCGATCAAGAACCTTCCCGGCTTCCGCCCCCGACACAGCGCCTGCGGAAGAACGCCGCGAGAAGGAGAAAAGCCCCGAGGCCGACGAACGGAGCGGCCGCCCCGGCCCACGCGGACCCAATTCCGGACAGCCTCTCCCCCCGCGCGAAGACCGCCGCGGCGATCCCCACGCCGAGGAGCCCTTCGCCTCCCACGAGGCCCGAGCCGAAGAGAATCCCCTTCCCCGCCCGCTCTCTCTTCTCCCCATCGCCCGCCGCCCCCGCCTCCAGGATCAAACGGAGGGCACCGCCGAGAAAGACGGGGACCATCGTCGAGATGGGAAGATAGACCCCGACGGCGAACGGAAGGGTGGGAAGCCGGAGCGCCGCCGCGAGAAGCGCGATGCCGACCCCGATCCCGACGAGAGCCCACGGGAGCGAACGATCGAGCACTCCTTCGATAACGAGCTTCATGAGAGTGGCCTGCGGGGCCGGGAGCTCGCTCGTCCCGAAACCGTGCGCCCGGTCGAGCATCAGAACGGCCAGGCAGACGAACATCGCGGACGTGAGCACGCCGAGCAGCTCGCCGGCCTGCTGTCTCTTCGGCGTCGCGCCGAGAAGGAACCCCGTTTTTAAATCCTGCGACATGTCCCCGGAGATCGACGCCGCGATGGCGATTACGCACCCGACGGTGAGGGCGGCCGCCTTCGCTTCCATTCCGGTCCACCCCAGCGCGAGAAAGACCGCGGAGGTGCCGAGGAGCGATGCGATCGTCATTCCGCTGGTCGGGTTCGATGTGACCCCGACCAAGCCCACGATGCGAGAGGCGACCGTCACGAAGAAGAACGAAAACAGAACGACGAGGACCGCGGCGAGGAAGCGGGGGGGCGCCGAAGGAAGGGCGGCGAACGCCTGCGGGACGATGCCCATCGCCGCCACGAGAAGGAGCGATCCGCCGAGGACAAAGGCGAGGGAGAAATCCCTCGATGTGCGCGGGGTCTCCTCTCCCCGTCCGAGTCCCTTTCGCATCCCGCTCGTCCCCAGTCGGAAGCTCTCGATCATCACGGGCAGGCTCCGGACGAGCGTGAGAAAGCCGGCAGCCGCCACCGCCCCCGCTCCGATGTACCGCACGTACCGCTCCCAGATCTCGCCGGAGGACATCGAAGCGATCGTCTTCACCGTCTCCGGATAGAGCGGCTCCGCGCGCCCCGCTCCCCAGACGGCGATGAGGGGGATGAGGACGACAGACGAGAGGAGCCCCCCGCCGACCATGATCGCCGCGACGCGAGGCCCGAGGATGTACCCCACGCCGAAGAGCGCGGGAGAGAGGCTGAGCCCGATCCGTCCCTTCGGCAGGAGGGGAACGCCCGCCTCGATCTTCTCCGGGAAGAGCCGCAGCCATCCCCCGAGGAACCGGAAGAACGCTCCCGCGAAGAGCCCGAGAAACACGTTTCCCGCCCGTGCTCCCCCCCCCTCCGTCGCGAGGAGCACCTCCGCGCACGCGGTCCCCTCCGGATACGGAAGCCGTCCATGCTCGCGCTGAATGAGAAGGCTCCGAAGCGGAATCATGAAGAGCGTCCCGAGAAACCCGCCGAAGAGGGCGAGAAGCGTCATTTGCAGGAGCCCCGGATCCAGCCCCCAGAGGAAGAGCGCGGGGAGCGTGAAGACGACCCCGCTCGCCACCGAGCTCGATGCGGAGCCGACGGTCTGCGAGAGGTTCGCTTCGAGAATGGAGCCGCGCACCCCGGCGAGGGCCAGAGCCCGGAAGACCGCGACGGTCATGACCGCCACCGGGATCGAGGTCGAGATCGTGAGCCCGGCTCGGAGGCCGAGGTAGGCGTTGGCCGCGCCGAAGAGAATGCCGAAGAAGATGCCGGCGACAATCGATTTCGCGGTGAACTCCGGGAGCGAGGCGGAGGCGGGCACGTGCGGCTCGAACGGCGTTTCCCCGCCCTTCCGGACATCGCTTCCGCTTTGCACGCGCGCCCTCCTATTTCCGCCAGAAGGACGGGAAGAAGAGAACGAGAACCGTCAAGATCTCGAGACGCCCGAGAAGCATGCACGCCGAGAGAATCAGCTTTCCCGGAAGGCTCACGTGCCCGTAGTGATCGGCGGGGCCGACCTCTCCCAGGCCCGGGCCGATGTTTGACAGACAAGCGACGACCGACGCGCCCGCCGTAACGAGGTCGAGGCCGATCGCCGCCATGGCGAGCGAGGCAACCACGAAAATCCCGACGTAAAGAGCGAAGAAGCCCAGAACGCTCTGCACGATCTCATCGGGGACCGCTTTGTGATCGAGCTTCAGGACACGCACCCCTCGCGGATGAATCAAACGGAAGATCTGAACGTACGCCTGCTTGATGAAGACCAACACCCGCACGTTCTTCATGCCGCCGCCCGTCGATCCCGCGCATCCTCCGAGAAACATGAGCACCACGAGCACGTACTGGGCGAGCACGTGCCATTCCTCGAAGTCAGCCGTGCAGAAACCCGTCGTCGTCGCGATCGAAACGACCTGAAACGCCGAATCGCACGCGTTTGCGTGGATCCCGTCGTAGCGGGAGCGGTTCAGGAAGAAGACAATCAGGAACGCCGCGAAGAGAACGCCGAGGAAGAAGCGGAACTCCTCGCTTCTCCAGTAGCCGCGCAGGCGGCCCCGCAGCGCATGAAAGTGCAGCGAAAAGCTGATTCCCGCCAGAAGCATGAAGAAGGTGACGGTCCAGTGGATGAAGCGGCTCGGATACGCCCCCACGCTCGCCGCCTCGGTGGAGAAGCCCCCGGTCGCCATCGTGGCGAACGCGTGGCAGATCGCTTCGTAGAACCCCATCCCTCCGACGACGAGCAGGAGCACCTCCGCGAACGTGAAGAGGAAGTAGACCCCCCAGAGAAGCTTCGCCGTGGTCTGGATGCGCGGGGAGAGCCGGTCCGCCGTCGGGCCGGGGACCTCCGCGTCGAAGAGCTGCATGCCTCCGACGCCGAGGAGGGGGAGTATCGCGAGAGAGAGAACGATGATCCCCATGCCGCCGAGCCAGTGCGTCGCGGCGCGCCAGAAGAAGATGCTCTTCGGCACGGCGTCGAAATCGGTGAACACGGTCGCGCCTGTCGTCGTGAAGCCGGACATCGACTCGAAGAAGGCGTCGATCGGGTTGGAAATGACGCCCGAGAACAGATAGGGAAGCGAACCGATGAGCGCGAAGGACAGCCAGCCGAGCGTGACGATCGCGAAACCTTCCCGGTAGCTGATCCCCTTCTCGGCCGAGAAAAAGAAGAAGAGACCGGCTCCGAGCAGCGCCGAGACGCCAGCGGAGAGCAAGAACGTGAGCGCCTGTCCGTCATGAAACCAGAGAGAGAAGAGGATCGGCGTGAGCAGGGTGAGGCTCAAGAAGACGAGCAGGCCGCCGAGGATCCTGAGAGTGGCTCGAATATCCATTGTCAGGAGAAGAACTTCTCGACTTGGGTGACCGAGCCCGGAAGCGTGAACACGACCGCGTGATCCCCGGGCTCGAGATGATCGTCCCCCCGCGGAATGAGGATCTTATCGCCCCGCACCACCGCGCCGATGATCGCGCCGCTCGGGAAGTCGAGGTCCTTGAGCGGCTTCTTTACAATCCGACCGGAGGAGGGAACGATGAACTCCGCGACCTCCGCGCCGCTCCGCTCGACCATCGCGAGGGAGAGCACCTCTCCCTTCCGCACGTAGCGGATGATCTCGCCGGCCGTCGCGAGCCGGGGGCTGATGCACGCGTCCACTCCGAGGTTAGGCGCGAGATTGAGCAAGACCGGGTGGTTCACCAGAGCGATGGCGCGCCGGACTCCGCGCTGCTTGGCAAGCAGGGAATAGAGGATGTTCGCCGAGTCGTCTTGCGTGACCGCGATGAACACGTCGGCGTCCCGAATGCCCTCGCTCTCGAGCGTGTCCACGTCGGTGATATCGGTGTTGAGGATGAGGACCTTTTCGAGGTCGGCCGCGATGAGCCGGCACTGATCCGGATTCCGATCGATCACCTTGACCTCGGAACCGCTCCGGGCAAGCTCCCGCGCCACCAAATATCCCACCCGTCCGCCGCCGAACACGAAGACGTTCTTCGCCTCCTGCTTCTCGAGGCCGAACAGGTAATCGATCGAAGCAAGGTCGGAGCGGTTGCAGACATAGTAGATCGTGTCCCCCGCCTGGATCATGTCCTCACCCCTCGGGATGATCGTCTTGTCCCCTCGAGAGATCGCGGTGACCACGAGCCGGTAGAGACCGCGGATCTCGCCGAGCTCGGCGAGGGTGACTCCGGCCACCGGGTTTTCCGGCCTCACCTGGAGCCCGATGAAGAGGACCTGCCCGCCGGCGAACTCGACCATCTCCGATGCGGCCGGGTGCGCGGCGATCTTGCAGATCTCCTCCGCCACAACCGCATCCGGGTTGATGAAGACATCAATGCCGAGCTTCTCCGCGTTCAGCTTCCCGTCGCTGCGGATGTACTCGAGGGTCTTCACGCGGGCGATGATGCGGGGCACTTTGTACTCGCGTGCGAGGAGGCAAGCGACCAGGTTCACCTCGTCCTGATCCGTGACCGCGATAAAGAGGTCTGTCTCGGCGACACCTGCCTTCTCGAGGGTCGCGGCGCTCGATCCGTTTCCGAGAACGAGAAGGGCGTTCACCTTCTCCTTGAGAACTCGATGCTTGTCGGGATTCCGTTCGATGACGGCGATGTCGTGCCCCTGCTCGGAGAGATGCCCCGCGATGTGAAAACCGACCTCGCCCGCGCCGACGATGATGACCTTCACGATCCGTCTCGTCCCTTCCTTCCGGTGTATCGCTTGATTCTATGCGTGGTTCCGCCGGGCGGGCAAGGAGATTCGGATTACGCGGGAACCGGCCGCGGGCCGGCCGGGGGCGTAGCGCGGCCGAGAGGGTCAGGTACCTTGTACCCTATTTCAATCGGGTCCTGGTAGCCGGGATTGTGCACGCGTTTTCGTTGCGAGGACGCGAAGCGCGGCGCGAGAGGCCGACCTGGACGAGCCGCTCCCGGAAGCGTAGCCCGAGCTACGGTGAGGAAGCGGCGACGGAAGGGAGGCCTCGCAGCCCGCGATCCGCGGCGGCAGCAGGAAACGCGTGCACAATCCCGGCTAAAGAAACCCGAGCTCGAGCTTGGCCGCCTCGCTCATCCGGTCCGGCGTCCAGGGGGGATCCCAGACGATCTCCACCTCCGCCGACCCGACCTCGGGGATCATCTCGACCGCCCGGCGCACGTGTCCGGGGAGAGCTTCCGCCTCGGGACAGTGCGGCGAGGTGAGGGTCATCCGGACGAAGACATCGCGCTCCCGATCGATCCTGACGTCATAGACGAGGCCGAGCTCGTAGATGTTCACCGGTATCTCCGGATCGAACACCGTTCGGAGGGCGTCGATCACCTTCTCCCTGAGAGCATCCCGGTCCGGCATTCCGATCTCCATTTCGAACCCTCGGGCCTCGCGGGCGGGCTGCTCGTTCCGCGCGGTCGGCGGATCACTCGGTCGTCACCGGCTCGTTGCGCTCCCGAAGAGCCGCCTCGAACGCGTGCCAGGGAAGGGTCGCGCACTTGACCCGCACCGGGAACTCGCGCACCCCGGAGAAGACCGCGAGCTTCCCGAGCTCCGAGTCGCCCCTCCCCTCCCTCGACGAAGGGTCGCCGGTGAGGAGCGCGTGGAAGCGCTTGAAGCGAGCCTCCGCCTCCGTCTCCGACTTCCCGATCAGCTCTTCCGTCATCAGCGAGGCCGATGCGACGGCGATGGCGCACCCGGTTCCCTCGAAGCGCACGTCCCGGACCACGCCGTTCTCGACGAGAAGGTAGATCGTGAAACGGTCCCCGCAGAGCGGGTTGTAGCCCTCCGCCTTGCGGTTGGCGTTTTCCAGCCGGCCGCGGTTTCGCGGACTGCGGCTGTGGTCGAGGATGACATCCTGGTAGAGATCGCGGAGATCCGACATCAGAGAAGAACCTCCCGAACCTTGAGAAGGCCGCCCGCCAGCGCGTCGACCTCCTCCATCGTGTTGTAGAGGGCGAGCGACGCGCGCGCCGTCGCGGGGAGGCCGAAACGCTCCATCGCCGGCTGGGCGCAATGGTGCCCGGTTCGAACGGCGATTCCTTCCCGATCGAGAATCGTGCCGATGTCGTGGGGATGAAAGCCCTCCATCACGAATGAAAGAACGCTGATTCGCTCCTCGGCGGTGCCGATGAGCCGAAGGCCGGGAATCGCGGACAGGACCTCGACGGCGCGGGCGTACACGGCCGCTTCATGGCTTCGAACAGAGTCAAGTCCGAGCGCGTTCACGTAGTCGATGGCGGCGCCCAGCCCGATGGCGCCGGCGATGTTCGGGGTTCCCGCCTCGAAACGGTACGGGATTTCGTTGTACGTCGTCTTCTCGAACGTCACCGAACGGATCATGTCCCCGCCGCCCTGGTAGGGAGGCATCGCCTCGAGCAGCTCCTTCCTGCCGTAGAGAATCCCGATCCCGGTCGGACCGAAGAGCTTGTGGCCGGAAAAGACATAGAAGTCGCAGTCCAAATCCCGGACGTCCACCGGGAGGTGCGCGACCGCCTGAGCGCCATCGATGAGCACCGGGACTCCCTTTCGATGGGCGATGCGCACGATCTCCTTCACCGGGTTGACGGTGCCGAGCGCGTTCGAGACGTGCGCGACCGCCGCGATCCGTGTGCGGGGGGAGAGCAGCCTCTCGAACTCGTCCATGAGGAGCTCCCCCCGGTCGTTGATCGGAACGACCCGGAGAACCGCCCCTTGCTCCTCGCAGATCATCTGCCAGGGAACGATGTTCGAGTGGTGTTCCATCCAGGTCACGAGGACCTCGTCCCCCTCTTTCAGGTTCTTCCGCCCGAAGCTCTGTGCGACCAGGTTGATCCCCTCGGTCGTGCCGCGGACGAAGACGGTCTCCTCTACGGTCCCGGCGTTGATGAACGCGCGGGCCTTCTCCCTGGCGTTCTCATGGGCCCGCGTGGCCGTCTCGCTCAGATGATAGACGCCCCGATGGATGTTCGAGTAGCACCCGGAGTAGAAGACGTTGTACGCCTCGATCACGGCGTACGGCTTCTGCGTGCTCGCCGCGTTGTCGAGGTAGACGAGGGGCTTTCCCCGAATCCGCATCTTCAAGATCGGGAAGTCCTCCCGGACCCCCTTCACATCGAAATTGGTACGCGGTTTTCTCTTGCGGGCGACGCCGCTGTTGCGGAGATCGGCACTCATAGCACCCCCCGTATGTCCTCGCCATGCGGCAGCCGGGCGAGGAGCATCTCCTCGAGCCTCGTTCTCAGAGGAGCAAACTCCACGCGGTCGACGACTTCTCTCGCGAACGCCAGCGTGAGAAGGCTCCGGGCGGCCTTTTCGCCGAGGCCCCTCGACCTCAGGTAGAACACCGCCTCCTCATCGAGACGTCCCACCGTGGCCCCGTGCGTGCATCTCACGTCGTCCGCGTAGATCTCGAGCTGCGGCTTCGTGTGTACCGCGGCGTCTCGAGAAAGGAGGAGCGCCTGGTTCGTCTGCTTCGCGTCCGTCTTCTGCGCATCCCGGCACACGACGATCTTCCCGCTGAAGACGCCTCGCGACCGGTCCGTGAGGATTCCCTTGTACAGCTCGCGGCTCGAGCAGCGGGGCCGCGCATGGTGGATCACCGTGTGGTTGTCGACGAGATGATCGCCCCGGCCGAGATAGAGGCCGTCCATGTCGCATTCGATTCCCTCTCCGTCGAGCACCGAGCCGGTCTCGCTCCGCGACAAGCCCGCCCCGAAGGAGAGAGAGAAACTGCGGAGACGGCTCTCCCGCTCCTGATGTGCCTGAAACGCGCCGATGTGGAAGGCTTCATCGCTCTCCTCTTGGAGCTTCACGTGAACGAGCGACCCGCCCTCCTCCACCCTCGCTTCAGTCACCGCGTTGGTGAGAAAGGTCCCGTCGCGCAGCGAGGCGTAGGTCTCGATGACGGTCGCTTCCGCCCTCTTCCCAACGAGGATCAGGCTGCGCGGATGCGCGACGGACGGCTCCTCATTCCCCCCGGAGAGGTAGACCAAGTGGATCGGCTTCGCGACCAGGGAGCCGCGCGGCACGAGAACCAGGGCCCCCTCCTGAAGGAAAGCGGTGTTCAACGCGGAGAAGCTCCGCGTTTCGAAGTCCGCGTACCTGCCGAGATGGTGCTCGAGCAGATCCCGGCGTCCTTCGAGAGATGCGGACAGATTCTCGACGAGAACCCCCTCGGGAAGATCATGCTCGCGGGAGAGCTCCGGGGCGTGGTATCCGTTCACGAAGACGATTTCCGCGGCCGCCTCGGTCCCGAACGAGCGGCCTTTGAGCGCCTCTCCCCTCGAGGTCCCCTCGAGCGGACGCGCGGCGCGGAAAGTGGTTCTTCGCATGGGAGCGATGCTCGTCTGCCGCCACTCCTCGTTCCTCGGTTTCGGAAGGCCGAGCTCCGCGAACCGGGCGAACGCTCGTGTTCGCACCGGCTCAACCCAGGACGCGGGCTCCCCAGGATTGTCCCTCCGGCGTCTTTCGAACTCCTGCAGGTAGCCCTGCATCTCTTTCTTATCGTTCATGGAATCGCCGCTTCCTTTCCATCCTCTCGGTCGGTCGGGAGCCCGCTTTCATCGAACCCTCAGGCGCGCGCCTTCTCCCCGTCCACGATCCAAGAGTATCCCTTCTCCTCGAGCTCGAGCGCGAGGCTCCGGTCGCCGGACGCGGCGATTCGTCCCTTCGCGAGAACGTGGACGCGATCGGGAACGATGTGGTTCAGGAGGCGCTGGTAGTGCGTCACCACGACGATCGCCCGGTTCTCCCCGCGAAGCGTGTTCACTCCGTTCGCCACGATCTTCAGAGCGTCGATGTCGAGCCCCGAGTCGGTCTCGTCCAGAATGGCGAGCTTCGGATCGAGGACCGCCATCTGGAAGACCTCGTTCCTCTTCTTCTCGCCCCCGGAGAAGCCCTCGTTCACGGGCCGCTGGATGAGAGCCTCGTCCACGTCGAGAAGCTTCATCTTCTCCTTGACGTGGGAAAGGAACTCCATCGCATCGAGCTCTTTCTCGCCGCGTGCCCTGCGGATGCTGTTCAGCGCGGTCTTCAAGAAGTAGGCGTTGCTGACGCCCGGGATTTCCACCGGGTATTGGAACGCGAGGAAGATCCCCGCGCGCGCCCTCTCTTCCGGAGAGAGATCGAGGAGGTTCTTTCCCTCGTAAAGGATCTTGCCCTTCGTGACCTCGTACTCGCCTCGACCGGCGAGAACACCGGCCAGAGTGCTCTTTCCGGATCCGTTCGGGCCCATGATCGCGTGAACCTCTCCGGCGTTCACCCGGAGGCTCACTCCCTTCAGGATCGACGTGTCGCCCGCACTCGCGTGCAGGTCCCTGATCTCCAGCATGCTTCCTGTCCTCTCGCCCGGACGGGCACGGGGTCCCTAGCCTCTATCCGACGCTCCCCTCGAGGCTCACGCTGAGGAGCTTCTGCGCCTCGACGGCGAACTCCATCGGAAGCTCGCGAAAGATCTCTTTGCAGAAGCCGTTGACGATCATGTTGACCGCATCTTCGGTGGAGATTCCCCTCTGGTTGCAGTAGAAGACCTGGTCCTCTCCGATCTTCGATGTGGTCGCCTCGTGCTCCATCGTCGCGGTGGGATTCCGAATGTCGATGTAGGGAAAGGTGTGCGCCCCGCACTTGTCCCCGATCAGCATCGAATCGCACTGGGAGAAGTTGCGCGCGTTCTCCGCTCCCTTCATCATCTGCACGAGGCCGCGGTACGTGTTCTGTCCCCGCCCCGCGGAGATCCCCTTCGAAACGACCGTGCTCTTCGTGTTCTTCCCGATATGGATCATCTTCGTGCCGGTGTCCGCCTGCTGCCGGCGGTTCGTGAGAGCCACCGAGTAGAACTCGCCCACCGAGTTGTCCCCCTGGAGGATGCAGCCCGGGTACTTCCAGGTGATCGCGGAGCCGGTCTCGACCTGCGTCCACGAGATCTTGGAGTTCGCGCCCCGGCAGGCGCCGCGCTTCGTCACGAAGTTGAAGATCCCGCCCCTCCCCTCTTCGTCGCCCGGATACCAGTTCTGGACCGTCGAGTACTTGACCGTCGCGTTGTCGAGCGCGACGAGCTCGACCACCGCCGCGTGGAGCTGGTTCACGTCCCTCATCGGGGCGGTGCACCCCTCGAGGTAGCTGACGCGGCTCCCCTCGTCGGCGACGACCAGCGTCCTCTCGAACTGCCCCGTGTCGATCGCGTTGATCCGGAAGTACGTGGAGAGCTCCATCGGGCAGCGAACACCCTTCGGGATGTAGCAGAAGGAGCCGTCGCTGAAGACGGCCGAGTTCAGGGCGGCGAAGAAATTGTCCGTATGGGGAACGACCGAACCGAGGTACTTCCTCACGAGCTCCGGGTGCTCGCGGACCGCCTCGCTGAACGAACAGAAGATGATGCCGAGCTCCGCGAGCTTCTCCCGAAACGTCGTGGCGACCGAAACGCTGTCGAAGACGGCATCGACGGCGACACCGGTCATGCGCTTCTGCTCCTCGAGAGAGATCCCGAGTCTCTCGAACGTCCGGATGACCTCCGGGTCGACCTCGTCCAGGCTCTTCGGGCGCTCCGGCATCGACTTTGGGGCCGAGTAGTAGATGATGTTCTGGTAGTCGATGGGCGGATACGCGACGTTCGGCCAGTGCGGCTCCTCCATCGTCTGCCAGTGGCGAAACGCCTTCAGACGCCACTCGAGGAGGAAATCGGGCTCGCCCTTCTTCGCCGAGATCATGCGGATAATCCCCTCGTTCAAGCCGCGAGGGACCGTGTCCGCATCGACCTCGGTCGTGAACCCGTACTTGTACTCCTGCTTCGTGAATCTCTCGATCGTCGAGTCCGAGCTCACTTCAGCCGCTCCGTCGTCGTCCGTTTTGGAATCGGGAGAGCGGGAGATCCCCCTCTCCGCGAGCTTTCTCTCTTGGGGAAGGCCGCTTCATCCCCGGTCCGCTTCGAGCCCTTCACGGGGGCCGAGCCCCTGGGGATCGCCTCCTCGAGCCAGCGCTCGAAATCGGGCGCGGGACCCGCCATCTCCGACAGCATGATCTTCTCGAGTGCACCGCTCACCGTCTCGCTGATGAGGCGCCAGCTCGCCCGCATCCCGCAAAGAGTCTCTTGCGCGCACGCCCCGGGGCCCGCGGCGACGCACTCGGTGAACGCGATCGGGCCTTCCAGCGCCCGGATGATCTCCGCGATCGAGATCTCCTCCGAGGGCCGCGCGAGACCGTACCCCCCCCTCGCTCCCCGGTGCGAAACGAGAATCCCGGCGCGGGAGAGGGCCTTGAGGATCTTGCTCACCGTCGGGAGCGGCAGCCCCACCTGGGAGGCGACGTCCCGGGCGGTGCGGGGCTCCCCTCCCTGCTTGCCGGCGAACACGGCCAGGAGGGCCACCCCGTAGTCGGTTAACTTTGTGATTCGAAACATGTTAAATCACCCCGAACATATAGTACCAACCCGGTCCTATATCTAAGGTAGTGATAGGCCCCCGGCCGTGCAAGAAGAATCCGAGGACATCGCCCGCGCGGAAGAAGCAAGGAGAGCCCGCGCCCTCTTCGGGGGGACGGCTTTCCTATCCGAGGGAAACGGTCTCCCCTCTGTCCGTCTTCGCCCGAAACGCCGGCGCTTTGGCGCCGACCTTCAGCTTCGTCCCCGTCATTTCTCCAGTTCTCCTCCGTGTGGATAGGATCGCCCGCCGGGACCGGTCCGCCCCGAACCGGCACGCACGGAACGCGACCACGTCTTCACGAGAACAAGCGCGGATTCCGGCGCGCGCCGGCGGACCCGGAGGGAACGCGGAATCAGGAGAGGCGCGCGGCGAAGCTCGCGGCGCCGAGAAGCGGCGTGCGCTCGGACAGGATCACGCGCACGGGAAACTCCCTCAAGAGCCCCGAGAAGCGCCCCTTGTCGAGGAACGAGCGGATGAAGACGCCGTCCTTCAGCTTCTCGAGAATCCGAGGCGCCATGCCGCCGCCGATGTAAACCCCGCCGCGCGCAAGAATGCGGAGCGCCTGGTTCCCCGCCTCCGCGCCGTAGAGGGAGGCGAAGAGATCGAGGGCCGCCACGCATGCGCGGCACCGGCCCTCGAGAGCCGCCCGCGACACGACCGCGGCCGGATCCTCCCCTTCCGCCTCCGCGCGAACGGCGGGATCCGCGGTCGCGAGACCGCTCTCCGCGACGTGCTCGTAGATCGCCGCGAGGCCGCTCCCCGAGAGAACCCGCTCGACCGAGACACGCCCTCCGATCCGTCTCTCGAGAAAACGAAGGATGCCGAACTCCGTCTCGTTGCGGGGAGCGAAATCCGCGTGCCCTCCTTCGGTCGGAAAGACGCGGACCGCCCCGCCGATCCGGAGGACGAACGCCTCGCCGAGGCCGGTGCCCGCACCGACGAGAGCGACCGGCCCACCGGGAACGGGTGCTCCTTCTTGAAGAGTAAAGAGATCTTCCGGGCCGAGGTGCTCCACTCCGTATCCGACCGCCTCGAAGTCGTTCAGGAGGATCGTCCGGGGGATGCCGAGCACGCGCGCGAGCTCCTCCCGGTCGATCGTCCAGGGGAGGTTCGGCCCCCTGCACACGCCCCCGGCGACCGGCCCCGCCGCGCCGAACGCGGCCCGATCGGCCCCCCCCGTTTCGGCGAGGAAGCGGGAGGCGAGAGAACCGAGGCTCCCCTCCGAGTCGCTCCGGAAACGGCGCTCGTGAACGAGACGAACACGACCTTCTTCGAAGGCCACCAGGGCGAGAAGCGTCTTCGTCCCCCCGACGTCCCCTGCGAGAATGCGCATGAACAGAACCTCGCGCGCCCTACCCCCGCACGATGCGGATCAGACGCCGGATCCCCGCCGCGGGATCCGTCTTGAAGTGAACCCGGAGAACGCGCCTCCCGTGGGTCCGAAGGGCGGCAAGATCCCCGAGCGCTTGGGCGCGCTTCAGCACCCCGAAGGAATACGGAAGCCCCGGGATGGAGAGATCGGACTCGTCGTCTGCGGTCAGCTGGACGAAGACGCCCCGGTTCGCGCCCCCCTTGAAGAGCTGGCCGGTCGAATGAAGGAACCGCGGTCCGTAGCCGGCGGATGTCGCCAGACCGGTGCGCGAGCGAAGAGCGGAGCGGAGGTCGGCAAGGAATCCCGACACCTCGTCCGCCGGCGCGAGAAATGCGAGAAGGCCGAGGTAGTCTCCCGGCCGCGCCCGGGCCAGGTGCGCGGCGAGCCGCTCGCCCGGCCCCGATCCGTCCGCCGCGGTGAGGGGAACGTCCGAGTCGAGTCGTGTCTCTCCGTCCTCGAAGCACGCATCCCCCTCGTCCAGACGGCCGGATCGAACGTACTCGGCGAGAAGATCGCCCGTCCTGTGCTTGCTCTCCTTCACGTTCGGCTCGTCGAACGCGTTCACGCCGAGCACCGCGGACGCGCATGCCGTGGCGACCTCCCAGAGGAAGAAGGCGCCGCCGAGGTCGATCGGATCGGCGATCCGGATCGAAGCGACCGGATGCCCCGCCGCCGCCAGAGCCGCGCCTCTCTCCCCGATTCCCCCGTCCTCTCCGCCGCACGCAAGCACGGCGAAGATTCGGTCGCTTCCGTACGACTCCGGCGGGCCAAGGGGCTCTCCGTCCACGGGGAGAATCCCCTTCCCCTCCTTCCCCGTGCTCTCCGCCACGAGCTGTTCGACCCACGCGCCGAACCCGGGGATCCCGGGCGAGACGAGAAGCGTGAGCTTGTCCCTTCCCGCGAGCGCACCCTCCGCGAGGAAGGCGCCGAGAGAGAGCCCCGGGTTCTTCTCCGCCGGAACGGCGGGCCCGCTCGCGGCGGCGGCCTCGCGCCCCCCCTCCATCAGACGCCGCACATCGACCCCGAGAAGCGCGGCCGGGACAAGGCCGAAAAGGGAGAGCGCGGAGTACCGGCCGCCGATGTCGGCCGGGTTCCGATAGATGAAGCGCCACCCCTCCTCCTCGGCGAGCCGGTCGAGAGGAGAGCCGGGATCGGTGATCGCGACGAACCGCCGCGAATCCTTGATGAGAGAAGCAAAATATCGACGGAACGCGTCGACCTCCGCGGTGCTCCCCGACTTGGAGGCGACGATCACGAGCGTACGAGAGAGATCGACCGCCTCCTCGGCGGCCCTGACCGCCAGCGGGTCGGTGGAGTCGAGGACGCGGAGGGGAATCCCCCCGCCCCGCCCCCCGAACGTCCGTGCGAGGACCTCGGGGGCGAGGCTGGAGCCTCCCATGCCGAGCAGGAGGGCGTGCTTGAACTCGCTCCGGGCTTCGCCCGCGAACCTGCGAAGCGCTTCCGTCTCGCTCTCCATGCGGGGAAACGGATCGAGCCAGCCGAGGCGGTTCTCGATCGCCCTCCGCGCTTCGGGATCTTCACTCCAAAGGGCGGCGTCCTTCTCCCAGAGCCTCTCCGCGAACCGCTCGCGGTCGAGAGCGCGAAGGCGCACGAGAAACGGCTTTTCGATCGGGCCGGGCAGGCAAGCGATCTTCATGCGGCGAACCACCTCCGAGCGGGCCACGCTCGGACCAAGGGACGACGCCGGTCATTGTCCGCGGCCGGGCCTACGCCTCCCCTCCGCCATCCGAGACCGGCCGGGACACCGGGTGCTTCTCCTCGAGGGCGCGCCCCACGCGCCCCCCGATCGCCTCCGAGAAGCGGGTCGCGAGGGAGTAGATCACGGGAACGATGACGAGCGTGAGGAAGGTCGCGACGGCCAGCCCGAAGATCACGGCGACCCCCATCGGCCCCCACCACTCCGAGCTCTCCCCGCCGTACTCGAACCGCATCTGCTGGACGTCGAAGGTGAGCCCGGTGGTCAGGGGGATGAGGCCGAGAATCGTCGTGATCGCCGTGAGAACGACCGGCCGGAGCCGGGTCGCCCCCGCGAGAAGAATCGCCTCCGTCTTCTCGAGACCTCGCGCCCTCAGCTTCCCGATGTAGTCGATGAGCACGATGGCGTTGTTGACGACCACGCCCGCGAGTGAGATCACCCCGACGCCGGTCATGATGATGCCGAAAGGCATGCGCGTGAGGATCAGGCCCCAGAGAACGCCGATAATCGAGAGCACCACCGACGAGAGGATGACGAACGGGATGGTCACCGAGCTGAACTGCGCGATCAGAACGAAGAGGACGAGAAGAAGGGCGATGCCGAAGGCGCGGCTGAGGAAGGCCGCCGCCTCGTCCTGATCCTCCGTCTCGCCCGAGAACCGGAAGGAGTAGCCGGGCGGGAGCGAGAAATCCTCGAGCCGCTTCGTCACGTCGAGGAGGACGTCGTTCGACAGGCGGCCCTCGGCGTTGCCGGTGACCGACACGACGCGGTCCTGGTTCTTCCGGACAATCGAGCCGAGGCCCGCGGAGAGCTCGAACGAGGTGAAGTTCGCCTCGGGGATGTGCGCCCCATCGTACACCACGGTGATCTGGTCGAGGTTCTCTAACGCGTCGCGATCCTTCTCGCGAAATCGGACCGTGATGTCGTACTCGTCCTCCCCGACTCGGTACTTGCTCGCCTCCGTCCCCTGGACCGCGGTCCTGATCGTGGAAGCGATCTGGCCGGTCGAGAGCCCGTAGAGCGCCGCCTTCTCGCGGTCGATTTGGACGCGCACCTCGGGCCGTCCCTCGTCGTAATCGTCGTTGAGATCGACCAGGCCGGGGATGTCCTTAATCTTCTCCTTCACCTGCTTGGCGAGGCGCCCGAGAACCTCGAAGTCCTCCCCGAGGATCTCCACATCGACCGGAGCCCCCGTGGGAGGCCCGTGCTCCGGGTAGCGAACATCGATCCGCGCGCCCGGAATCCGGCCGAACCTCTCTCTGAACCGTTCGATCGTAACCCTCGAGCTCTGCTCCCGCTCCGAACGATCGACGAACTCGACGGTCACGCGCGACTGATGCGGGGTTCCCCCTCCCCCCCCGCCGAAGAAGATGTCGGTGGCGGACCCGACGTTCGCGACGAAGTGCTTGATGTCGGGGAACGCCGGGATCTCGGATTCGATCCTCCGGACGATCTCGTCGGAAACCTCGATGCGGGTGCCGAGGGGCGCGGTCACGTCGATGTAGGCGTAGTTCGGATCCGCGTCGGGAAAGAACTCGACGCCGGTTCCGAAGAAGATCGTGGCGATCCCGGTGACGGCGAGCGCGAGAAGGACTCCCCCGAGACTGACCCAGGGATGCCGAAGCGCCCACGCAAGCTGCCCCCGGTAGAGGCCTCGGAAACGGAGGAAGAGACGGTCTCCGGGCGGTCTCTTCTTCCCCTCGCCCCGCACCACCATGAAGACGGCGCAGAACGTCGGGTTGATCACGAGTCCGACGAACAGCGACGCGGAGAGAGTAATGATCAGCGTGATGGGGAGGAACTTCATGAACTCCCCGATGATGTCCGGCCAGAAGAGCATCGGGCCGAAGGCGACGAGCGTCGTGAGCGTCGAGGCGATCACCGGAACGGCGACCTCGTTCGTCCCCTTGGACGCGGCCTCCATCCGGGAGTACCCCTCGTTCCGGTGGCGGAAGATGTTCT
>JBDRFQ010000171.1:0-9344 GCA_043818685.1 Candidatus Eiseniibacteriota bacterium | reverse complement strand
TCGTTCACAACTACGCGCTCGGGTTCTACAACTGTCTGACCTGCGGCGAGGAGATCAACATGGGGTTCATGGAGATCGTAGACCCCGTCGGAAGCCTCTCCGTCGTCGTGCCGTACTACAACGAACACTTCATGGCTCATGGGAGCTTCTCGACCGACCGGGAGGGCCTCTACCCGCGCGTGGATCCCCGCGATGTCGCCGCGGTTCTCGGCCTCATCCCGACGGGGCTCCCGGACACGCCGCCCGCGCGATTCGCCTTCTGGAACGCCCCGAACCCGTTCCGCGCGGCGGGGGCGACCGAGATCGTTCTCGCGCTCCCGGCCGCCGTCGAGGAGCTCGAGGTGGCAATCTTCGACTGCGCCGGGCGGAGGGTGCGCGGGCTCCGCGAGGGCGCGGCCGCGGAGGGAATCGTGCGCATCGGATGGGACGGCCGGGACGAGGCGGGACGGGAGGCCGCCGCGGGCGTCTACTTCTGCAGGGCGCGCCTCGGGGAGATGACGGTCTCCCGGAAGATCACCTTGGTTCCATAGGAGAGACGGATCTTCTTCAAGAAGAGACGACGCAGAAAGCTGATGAGAAGGGCGTTTCCGCCGGAGTGGTCCGAGATCATCCGGCGGAACGTTCCTTATTGCGCCCGCCTCTCCGATGAGGATCGCGGGGAGCTTCACGGGCTCATCCACGTGTTTCTCGACGAGAAGAGGTTCGAGGGGGCGGGCGGTCTGGAGATCACCGAAGAGATACGCCTGACGATCGCCGCGCAGGCGTGCGTTCTCCTGCTCCGCCGCTCGACCGACATCTATCCGAAGCTGCGGTCCATCATCGTCTACCCCCGGGCGTACGCGGCCGAGTCGAAGCGCCGGAACCCGGACGGGACGGTGTGGAACGGCGTTCAGGTCCGGCTCGGGGAGTCGTGGTCGTACGGTGCCGTGGTCCTTTCGTGGGACGACGTCCTCCGCGGCGCCTCGGACATTCACGACGGCAGGAACGTCGTGTTGCACGAGTTCGCGCACCAGCTCGACCAGGAGGCGACCGGTTCCGACGGGGCTCCCCCGCTCCCCGAGCGCTCGATGTACATCGCGTGGGCGCGTGTGCTCGGCGGGGAGTACGAGGAGCTGATCCGGAGCATCGAGTCCGGAAAACCGACGATCATCGACGGGTACGGCGCCGCGAGCCCGGCCGAGTTCTTCGCCGTGGTGACGGAGTTCTTCTTCGAGAGACCGCGGCTGCTCCGTTCCCGCTACCCGAATCTTTACGAGCAGTTCCGCCTCTTCTACCGGCAGGACCCGGCGGAGCTCGCGCCCGCCCCGCGGAACGCGACGGACCGCTGAAGGCGGCCGGACGGGCTGTGCTACAATGCACGCGCTCCGCGCGAGCACCCGATGCGGGGGGGGGTGCGAAGAGATGGACTTCCTGCGCAAATCCGGTCGCGCCTGGCCGGCGCTCGCCGCCGTCCTCCTCCTCGCCGCGCTCGCCTCGCTCTGGAAGATCCACCTCTTCGAGGCGAGCCCCAGGTACGATCCCAGGACCGACCGGCTCCTCTTCTGGACCGAGTCCGCCTTCCACTACCGGTACGCGAAGATGGTCGCGGAGGGGAAGCCGATCCCCGAGATCGACTACGCGGCGCAGATGCCCGAGGGGCTTCGCCCCTTCTCTCACATCACGATCGGGATGGAGCTCGTTTCCGGAGCGCTCTTCCGGGCCCTGCGGGCCGCGGGGCTCGTCGATGCTCCCTTCCACGTCTTCCTCATCCGCTTCATCTGCTGGTTCTCCAGCCTCTCGATCCTCGGCGCGTACCTGGCCGGGCGCGCGGTCTGGCGCGGCGCGTGGACCGGCGCGGCCGCCGCCGCCCTCTACGCGGTCTCCCCCCTCGGCTACTACCGGCTCGTCGGGAACTACGGGCGCGAGGATTTCACGCTCCCGCTGCTCTTCTTCTTCGTCGCCTTCTTCTTCCGCACGCTCGGCGAGGAGAGACGGGGCCGTCGCTTGATCGAGGCGAACATCGCCGGGTTCTTCGCGGCCGCGTCTCTGGCAACGTGGCACCTCAGCCGCTTCTTCCTGCTCGCGTTCGCTCCGGCGATCGTGGTCCTCGTTCTTCTCGCGAACGAGAGAAAGAGACTCCGCGACGCCGTCTGGACGGCGACCGCCTGGCAGCTCGCCGCCTCGTTCACGGTCCCGGTTCTCGTGGAGAAACGGCACGCGCTCTCCGGCGAGATGTTCCTCTTCTATGCGGCATCGATCCTCCTCCACGTGTCGGTTCGAAGGGTCTGGAGACCCGCGAGGACCGCGGTGATCCTCGCCGGGGCCTTCGTCCTCCTCTACGCGGGAGGGACCGCGCTCCGGAGGAACACCGAGTACTCCCACGTCTCCGGTCTCGTCGTGCAGAAGCTCGTTCATCTCGGTTCGAAGCCGGAGGATCCGCGCGCCCTTCCGTTCGAGGCCCGGGTCTTCTGGGCCCCGCCCTTCAACTCGCCGGGTCCCGCGATCGTCATCGGTCTCGCCGGGGTTGTGGGGCTCTGGTTCTCCGCCGGCCTCGTCGGGGGGCTCCTGGGGGCCGCACGGCGCCGGATGCGCGCGGAGGGCGCCTCGATCGTGTACCTCTCCTTCGCCTTCCTCCTCTTCTTTCTCCTCGTCGAGAGGCTGGTCGTGATCCTCGTCTTCTTCCTCGCCGTTCTCTCCGCGGGGATCCCCGTGCTCGCGAAGCGCGGGCGCGCGGGATTGGCGGCGCTCCTCCTCCTGGTGATCGCCTGGCAGGCGGTCGAGAACGCGCGCGGCCCGTCGTCGGCAGCCGCGCGGCTCGCCCGGGCGGTCTCCAGCCCGAGGGAAGAGCCGCGGGCGCCGAACTACGGGAACAACCGCAGGCTGGTCGAGTGGATCCGCACGAGCACCGACCCCGACGACGTGTTTCTTACCTGGTATCCGACCGGCCCGATGGTGCTCGTCGACGGGGGGCGTCCGATCGTCCTTCACTCGAAGTTCGAGTCCTCCGTGATCCGCGCGCGCTACCGCGGCCTTCTCGAGGCGCTCTACGGAAGCGAGGAGGAGATGGCGGCGCTCTGCGAGCGTCTCGGCATCGATTATTTCTTGTTTCAAGCGAACTTCGTCGTCGACGCGACCGACTACTCCGAGACGTACGGGGCGGGATACCGGGCGGTTCCCGCGCGCTCGGCGGCGTTTCTCTTTCATTTCTATCCGGAAGAGCTCCAGCGTTTCACCCTGGTGTACCAGGACTCGTACTACAGGGTGTATCGATTCGGCGCGCCGCTCGCGCCCCTGCCGCATCGCCTTCCGAGGGAGGAGGTCTGGGAGGCGGTCCGCCCTTCGCTCGATGAGCCGGCCCTCGACTCGGACGCCGTGCCGCGAATCCTCGCGGCGGTCGAGGAGCGGCGAACCCTCTTCGAGAGCGCCCACGCGGCCTTCGCCGCGGAGGACCGGGCGGCGGCCGGCGCCCTCGTCCGCAGGCTTCTCGAGCTTTCCCCGGACGCCGAGGAAGCGGTCCTTCTCGGCGCGCGGATCGAGTGGCTCGAGGACCGCAAGGAGGAAGCGCTCCGGATGATCGAGCACGGGCTCGAGACGCGGCCCGAGTCGGCGGAGCTCTGGTTCCTCAAGGGCCGAATCCTGCTCGATCAGAAGAGGCCGGTGCGCGCGGGCAAGGCGTTCGCCGCGGCTCTTCGATCGAACCCCGGCCATCCGGACGCGAAGAAGCTGCTCGAGACGATCGACCGGTCGATTCACATCGATCCAGGCTAACGGCCGATCGCCGGCTCCCCCGACGGCTCCATGCGGGGGGTCGGGGTCCAATCGATCGTTCCCTCCTCCCGATCGACCCCGACGCTGAAGTTCCGGTCCTCCCAGTTCGGCGAGTCGGGCGGATCGGACCAGAGCGTGTCGTTCGCGAGATCCGCCCAGTAGGCGTCGCGCCCCCCGATGTCGAGAAAGAGCCCGAGCGACGAGGTGTCGGCAAAGTAGGTGCCGACCCCTCCGCGCGCGCGGAAGCGCTCGTTGTTCTCGGCGAAGCCGGGGCGGGGGACCTCTTTCGTTTTGTAGATGTCGTCGCCCCCCTCGTCGATCAGCATCGCCACGCTCCGGTTGAGCGAGCAGCCGAGGCCGGTGCGGTCCACGGAGTAGAGATCGTTGCCGCCCGCGTCGAGGAGAATGCCGACCGTGAAGTCGTGGCCCATGCCGAGGCCGAGCGTGGAGTTCTCTTCGGCGAGATGCTCGTCGTCGCCCCCTTCGTCGATGAGAACGCCCACGCAGAAGTGGGCGCCGCTCCCCTGCGACCACGCGACCCCGTGGTACTCGTCGTTCCCTCCCCCGTCGTGGAGAAGGCCGATCCCGAACCAGTAGCCGGTCCCCATCGACCAGTTGCCGGCCGAGTAGAAGTCGTCCCCTTCGGCGTCGATAAGCGCGCCGAGCCCGCCCGCCCACGAATGGCCGTCGCTCCCGTCCCCGCGCCGGCCGATCCCGCACCCCTGCGCGTTCGAGACCGCCACGTCGAGGCCGGGCGAGTGATAGGAGGGCCTCCCGGTCGCCGCGTGCGAACGGATCGCGACATAGCGGTCGCTCCCCCCGCGGTCCGCGAGAATCCCGACCCCCGCGGAGCCGCCGAGACCCTGCCCGTCCGCGTGAATCACGTACTCGTCGTCGCCCGAGACGTCGAAGAGAAGGCCGATCCCGAAGAAGCCGCACCCCTGCCCGCTCTCGCGGTTGAAGTATCGATCGTTTCCCGCGAGATCCGCCAGGAGGCCGAGCCCGAACTGTCCGGCCCCCTGCGCGTAGCGCGCCCCCTCGTACGTGTCGTTCCCCGCCGCGTCGATCAGGATGCCGACGCCGGCCATTCCCGCTCCCTGCGCCGGCCGGTCGGAGCGATAGCGGTCGTCCCCTTCCATGTCGAGGAGAAGGCCGAGCGGGCGATCGGCCGCGGACGCCGCCGCGCCGCCGTCGTAGGTATCGTTTCCTCCGAGATCGACAATGAGGATCGCGCCGTCGCCGTCGATGACGTCGTCGCCGCTCCCCCGCACCCGGATCCACCCCCAGGGCGACTCGTAGTCGAAACGGAAGTCCGGAACCGAGCGACGGTCGATCTTCGCCAGGCCGACGCGCGCGTCGTCGAGCGCCTGCACGCACTTCTGCGCGGCATACCAGAGGCTCGCCTCGTCGAAGACGCGGGCGACATCGTCGAACTCGGGGCAGTAGTCGTACGCATCGACGATCTCCGACCCGATGTTCCGGCGGGCGGCGACCGCGACGCGATCCCCGCCCTCCACATCGCGAAAGGCGAGCTCCGCCCATCGGTGCGCGTCGATGACGTTCGCAACGAGGCGCCCGAGGATCGGACGGACCATCTCCGGCACCGCGTCCGACTCCCGGGCGAGATCCTCCGCGGGCTTCGGATACGGGAGATCCATGCCGAAGGTGTGAACGCGGCCTGGCCTTCCCGCGGCGCGAACGAGATCGAGAACCGCCTCGTCGAGGGGGACCTCGCCGGCAAGGAGGTTCGCGCTGTAGCCGCGGAACCCGCCGAACTTCGGGTCGATGCCGATCCTCTGGACCGCCTGGAAGAGGGGGCCGTCGCGATCCCCCTCCTTCTCGTCGAGACGTTCAGGATCGAGCTTCTCGCGCGCCGCCTCCGCGAGCGAACGGGTGAACGCAACCGCGTCCAGCGGCTCCCGGAAGAGGGAATCGAACGCCCGGAGCTTGTAAGGGACGTCGGGGTAGCGCGGCCACCAGCCCTTCGGCTCCCACCCGAGGTCGGCGCGCCGGAGGCCGACGAGGGCGAGCGTCTCATCGAGCGCGTCCGGCGCGCGCGAGGCGAAAAGCGGTGTGGAGAGAAGCGCGATCAGCGCGGCGACGAACGTCCTCTTCATTCGCGATCATCCTCCGTTCGCGCGACGGGGGAAGACCGCGGTCGACTACTCTCCGCCCCGCCGCAGAAGAAACCCGGCGATCCCCACGGCGACCCCGGCGAGAATCCCGATCCATTGGACCCTGCCGATCCCCGGGGAATGCTCGACCCCCACGAAGTCGACGAGGAACGACGCGAGAAGAGCCGCGCACCCCCCGAGAATCAAAGCGCCGCCGATGCGCCCTCGCTCTTCCATCCGCGATCCTCCTCGCAACGTCCCCGCGCAAACCGGACCGATCAGGATCCGGGAGCCGTCCACGCCTCATGCTACACGATCCATCCCCGCGTGCAACAACTCCCCCCTCCGCGGGATCCGGTCCGGCGCGCCGCTGTCCCGCTCGATTCGCCCCCGCGCGCCCTCTCCGCCGCGGGGAAACCGGGACGTCGTCCGCGCCGGCCGTGTTCAAGTCGGTTCTCTTTCGGCGGAGGCCGTGCTAATCTCGCAGAAGGCACGGAGTGATCGTGCCGCGCCCGATCGCGATCGCCGGATGGAAGGAGGCCGAAATGTCCCGGGAGATGCGACAGATCCAGCTCCCCGTCGAAGAGCTGCCCCGTGCCTGGTACAACATCATCCCCGATCTTCCCGAACCGCTCCCGCCGCCCAAGGACCCGGACGACGGTCCTTCGCGCGTCGAGGATCTCCCGCGTCTTCTCATCGGCGAGTGCCTGAAACAGGAGATGTCCGGCGAGCGCTGGATCGAGATCCCCGAGGGCCTTCGTCAGCTCTACCTTCAGGCGGGGCGGCCCCGGCCTCTCTTTCGCGCGTTGAACCTCGAAAAGGAGCTCGGCACCCCGGCGCGTCTCTACTACAAGTCCGAGTTCTACAGCCCCACGGGGAGCCACAAGGTCAACACCGCGATCGCACAGGCTTACTACGCGCGCAAGGAGGGATACGAGCGCCTCACGACTGAGACCGGAGCGGGACAGTGGGGAACCGCGCTCGCCTATGCCTGCGCCCTCGCCGGGCTGAAGTGCACCGTCTACTGGGTGAGAGCGGTTTACAGCTGGAAGCAGGCGCGCCTCGGCTTCATGCAGATGCTCGGCGCCGACGTCCACGCCTCGCCGAGCGATCGCACGGAGTCCGGCAAGAAGCTCTACCGGGAGAACCCGAACCATCCAGGATCCCTCGGCATCGCGATTTCCGAAGGGCTCGAGGACGCGAAGGGCGATCCGAAGGCGATCTACGGCCTCGGGTCCGTTCTCAACCACGTTCTCATGCACCAGACGATCATCGGCCTGGAGACGCAGAAGCAGTTCGAGAAGGCGGGGGACTCTCCCGACCTGTTGATCTCCTGCCTCGGGGGCGGGAGCAACTTCGGCGGCTTCGTCCTTCCCTTCGTGGGCGATGTTCTCACCAAGGGGAAGAAGATCCGCTTCCTCGCCGCGCAGAGCCAGGCGGCTCCGAACCTTCAAGGGGAATATCGCTACAACTTCGCCGACCACGCCGGGATCACGCCGCTCCTCAAGATGTACACCCTCGGCCACACGGCCCAAATGCCACCGATCAAGGGGGACGGACTCCGGTACCACGGGTGTTCGCCGATCCTGAGCCTCTTGAGACACCTCGGCTACATCGACACCATCGCGTACCCATTGGACGAGAAGCACGTTTTCGGGAACGCCCTCGTGTTCATGCGGACCGAGGGGTTCCTCCCCGCCCCGGAGTCGGCGTACAGCATCTGCTGCGCGATCGACGAGGCGTTGAAGTGCAAGAAGACCGGCGAGGAGAAGGTCATCGCCTTCAACGTGAGCGGGCACGGCTTCATGGACATCGAGGGATACCAGGCGGTTCTCGGAATGGAGGGCGCCTCGCCCGCGCACGCGACGGCGGGGTCATAGCCAGGACTCTCGGCTCGAGCTCCGCACCCTCGCGACGAAAACGCGTGCAGAGTCCAGGCTAGCCCGGATCGTGCGCGCGCCTCAACCGGACGAGCCGCCGCTCGTGGTCGCCCCGGCGGGCTCCGGCCCTCCCCTCCCGGCCGCAGCCTCTCTCTCCCTCTTCTCGCGGCCCTCCACGTCGAGCCACCTCCTCCCGAGGAGAAGCGTGATCGGAGAGATCATCGTCGAGGCGCCGACCAGGATCCACATGAGCTCGGTGTTTCGCGCCCCTCCCGCCGGGCAGAGCCTCGCCAGGAGGATTCCCGTGATCGGCCCCGCGGCCACCTTGGCGAAGAACATCGGCGCCTTCGAGTAGGCCATGTAGGACGCCTCGCGCCCCTTCGGCGCGATCGTCGCGGTGTAGTCGTAGAGGCGCGGCGAGTAGAGCGCCTCGCCGAGGGAGAGCACCACCTGGAAGAGGACGATGAGGCCGATGCTCTCTCCGAGCCCCATGAAGAAGACGGAGCAGGCGCTCACGAACGAGCCGATCAGAATCACCGTGTACGCGGGGAAGCGCCCGGTGAGCGCCGTCATCACCGGAACGAGAAAGACGATGATGAGCGGGTTGATGCTGTAGAGCCTGCCCGTCCACTCCTTGAAGCCGATCCTTTCCATGTAAAGCGGATACAGCGAGTGGTTGTACTGGAAGATCATCTTGACGAGCACGAGCAGGAAGATGAAGACGATGAAGACCCAGAACCGCTTCTCCTTCGTTACATCCCTCATGATCGCCCAGGCGGACTCCCTCGGCTTCGGCCCGGCGGGGGGCGGCTCCTTCCCCCTCTCCGCCCGTGCGGGAGCGGCCTCGGGCGCGTCCTTCTCCGCCTGCGAGGGAATCCGGCTTCGGATGAAGAAGACCACGAGAACGAGGGAGACGAGCGTCGCGAGGACCCCGACGAGGAAGATCACCTGCGACGGCCGCACGAGAAGATCCGTTCCGAACGCCCTCAGCGTCATCACCTCGGTGAAGCGCGCGCGGATCGGGTCGAGCGTCACTCCGGCGGCGAGCGACCCGACGTTCATCACGACGTAGTACCAGGAAAACGCGTACTTCTGCGCCTCGCGGTTCGAGAAGAGCTTCACCGCCGCCGCGAGAAGCGGTATCATGTAAGCGAAACCCACCGAAAGGAAAAAGAGCCCGGGGAAGACCACCCAGGCGTTCGTCGTGAACGTGATGGCGACCCGGCCGACGAGCGCGACGAGAAGGCCGAAGATAAGCGCCTTCTTGATTCCGAACGAGTCGGCGATGAACCCGACGAAGAGCATGAAGAACGACATCGACGCGGAGAAAACCCCGAAGATCGTGCCGGCCGCCTCGTCCGAGAGGCCCATGTCCTGCGTCAGGAAGATCATCAGCATGAGAACGGAGGAGAAGTAGCAGAGGCTCTCGAGAACCTTGACAACGAATGCGATCCAGATCTCGCGAGGGCAGCCGAAGAGGCTCTTGAGCCCGTCCCGGTAGTCGAGCGCGGCGGCCTTCAGCGCGGCCAGCGGGCCGGCGGCGCGGTCTTCCATCGGTGCGTTCCCTCCGCGCGGACCGCCCGGCGGCCCGCCGCTTGCTCGC
>JBDRFQ010000170.1:0-3109 GCA_043818685.1 Candidatus Eiseniibacteriota bacterium | reverse complement strand
GTGAAGAATCGCGCAGACCGGCTCCTTCACGCCGAGCGGAAGGAAGAAGGGGAGCTTGTTGAGGTCCTCGACCACCACGTCGAACCTCTCGCGGCGGAGGCTTCCCCAGTACCAGGGGAGGACATGGAAGTTGAAATCGAGCCTGCCGCCGATCCGAACGACCCGCATCCCCTCGGCGGTCTCCTCCGCCCGGCTCCCCTTGAACCGGTGGGCGAGAACGGTGACCTCGTGGCCGCGCGCGGCGAGCCGGCCGAAGATCTCCCGAAGATGGACCTCGGCGCCCCCCGCCTCCGGGTTCTTCCAGTCCCTCCAGTTGACCACGAGAATGCGGAGATTTCCGATGGCGAACCCGTCCCCGTTCCGGCGTACCCGCATGGCTCGCCGGAAGATAGCACAGCGGTTCCGGAGGGGTCAATCGGAGGCGCCCGGGCCCTCGCCCCCCTGTTCCCCCGGGGGCTCGCTCTCGCCGTCGAGGCCCTCCGCCTCCATCGCGGAGAGGGAGCCCGGAGCGCGCGAGTGGACGATCCGGTCGAGAATCCCGTTCACGAAGGCGCCCGACTCCTCGGTCGAGTAGCGGGAGGCGATCTCGACCGCCTCGTCGATGACCACAGGAGCGGGGGTCTCTCCAAGAACGAGGTACTCCGCCGCAGCGACGCGCAGGATGTTCCGGTCGACGAGAGCCATCCGCCGCACCTCCCAGTTCAGCGCCGCCTCGCCGAGAATCCGGTCGATCTCTTCCCGATGGTGGAGAACGGCCTCGATCAGGCGCCGCCCGAAAGAGCGGACCGATTCGGGCTTCTCGTATTCCTCCAGCCGGTCCCGCACCTCCTCCCATCCCTCCCCCGTTAGATCGAGCCGGTAGAGGACCTTGAGCGCGAGCTCGCGCGCGCGTCGCCTCCGCCCCACTAGCCGAGACCTTCCCCCGCGAGGCTCGCCATCTCGATCGCCGAGAGAGCGGCGTCCCACCCGCGGTTCCCCTCCTTCGCCCCCGCCCGCTCGACCGCCTGCTCGAGCGAGTCGGCCGTCACGACGCCGAAGATCACGGGCACGCCGCTTTCGAGCCCGACCCGCGCGATCCCCTTCGCCACCTCCCCGGCGACGTAGTCGAAGTGCGGCGTCTCCCCGCGGATCACGGCGCCGAGGCAGACCACCGCGTCGTACTTGCCGCTCTCCGCGAGCCGCTTCGCCAGAAACGGGATCTCGAACGACCCCGGAACGCGGGCGACCGTGATCGCCTCGTCCGCCGTTCCGTGGCGCAGGAAGCAGTCCAGGGCGCCGTCCACGAGCCGCCGCCCCACGAAGTCGTTGAACCGGCTGACGACCACCGCGAACCTCTTTCCGGAGCCGTCCAGGCGGCCTTCCAACATGCGCGGCATCTTCCCCTCCTTACGCGCTCTTCGCCCCCGCGTCTCCGGCGGAGCCCAACAGGTGCCCGAGCTTTCGTTTCTTCGTTTCGAGGTAGCGGCGGTTCGCTTCGTTCGGCGCCACCTCGATCGGGATTCTCTCCACGACCTCGAGGCCGTAAGCCTGGAGGCCCACGATCTTCCGCGGGTTGTTCGTGAGCAGGCGGATCTTCCGGACCCCGAGGTGCCTGAGGATCTGCGCGCCGAAGCCGTAGTTCCGGAGGTCCGCCGCGAGCCCGAGCTTCTCGTTCGCCTCCACCGTGTCGAGCCCCTTGTCCTGCAGATGATACGCCCGGATCTTGTTCTTCAGGCCGATCCCCCGCCCTTCCTGCCTCATATAGAGGAAGAGGCCCCGCCCCTCCTCCCCGATGCGGGCGAGCGCCCCGCGGAGCTGCTCGCCGCAGTCGCAGCGGAGCGATCCGAAAACATCGCCGGTGAGGCACTCGGAGTGCACGCGGACCAGGACCGGGCTCCCATCGTCCACCCTTCCGAGCGCGAGCGCGGCGTGCGTGCGGAAATGCACTTGATCTTCGAACAGATGAAGCTGAAAGGTCCCGGCCGCGGTCGGGAGAACGGTGCTCTCGACCTCTTCGACGAGCGTGTCGCGCCCGAGGCGATACTCGATGAGGTCCGCGATCGTGATGAGCGGAAGGCCGTGCCTCTCCGCCAGCGCGGCGAGCTCGGGGACGCGCGCCATCGTTCCGTCCTCGGCGAGGATCTCGCAGAGGATCCCCGCCGGGAGGAGGCCGGCGAGCCGAGGAAGGTCGACCGCCGCCTCGGTGTGGCCGGCCCGCCGGAGGACCCCGCCGTCCGCCGCGGTGAGCGGGAAGATGTGCCCCGGCCGTGCGAGATCCTCGGGGCGGCTCTTCGCCTCGACGAGGGTCGTCACCGTACGCGCCCGGTCGAACGCGGAGATCCCCGTGGTCGTCCCGTGCATCGCGTCCACCGAAACCGAGAAGCGCGTGCCGTGCTTCGCCGTGTTCCTGTTCACCATCGGCTCGAGGCTCAGCTCCTCGCACCGCTTCTCGGTGAGCGGCGCGCAGATGAGGCCCCGCGCCTCCTTCGTGAAGAAGTTGATCGCCTCGGGCGTCACCTTCTCCGCCGCCATGATGAGGTCCCCCTCGTTCTCCCGGTCCTCGTCGTCGACGACGATCACCATCCCTCCGCGGCGGATCGTCTCGATCGCCTCGGGGATCGACGCGAAGGGGGCCTTCTCCCCTCGTTCATGCATAGCCGTTCTCCCGGTACCAGTTCTCGTCGCGGCCGGAGGGCCGCGTCATCCGTTCCACGTACTTCCCGACCACGTCCGCCTCGACGTGGACCGGATCGCCCCGCCTCTTCAGTCCGAAGACGGTCTTTTCGAGGGTGAGGGGGACGAGCGCGATTTCGAGAAGCCCGTCCCCCGCCGCGGCGATCGTGAGGCTCGCCCCGTCGAGCGCCACGGAACCTTTCGACACGAAGTAAGCGGCGAGGCCATCCGGGTGGCGGACGATCATCCTCTTCCCGGACCGTTCGGCCCGGAGGGAGACGATCGTCCCGACCCCGTCCACGTGCCCCTGCACGATGTGCCCGCCGAAGCGGTCTCCCGCGCGGAGCGCGCGCTCGAGGTTGACGGAGCCCCCGGGGCGGAGCCTCCCGAGGTACGTGCGCTCCACGGTCTCCCGAACCGCGTCCGCCCGGAAGTACCCGGGGCCCTTCCCGCTCAC
>JBDRFQ010000169.1:0-7743 GCA_043818685.1 Candidatus Eiseniibacteriota bacterium | reverse complement strand
GGTCCCGGCCCGGATCCCCAGCCCGAGCAAGACCGCCCAGGTGTCCCGGCAGCCGGCGCAGTTCGGATTGCACCCCGAGTGGTCCGGCAGCCACCCGTGACCGTGGTTCAGAAAACCGGCGCTCACGCTGTCCAGGTGGCGTCCGTGGTCGGTCGTGAACACGAGGAGCGTCCGGCCGGCGTAGAGCGGGTGGGACTCGAGGAACGGCCAGATGTCGTTGATCACGAGGTCCTCCGCGGTGCGGTAGACCTCCTCCATGCGCGCCCAGTAGACCACCGTGTCCCCGTCGCAGCAGGCCATGCCGGGCGGGTGGGCGAGAAAATCGTACTCGCTCAGGTTGACCCCCATCCAGGTCACGTCGTGGTGGTCGAGGTAGCTGAGCGCCGCCTGGCTGATGAGGGAGTCGGGGCCCTCGTAGAGCCCGGCGAGCCCCATGCAGGGAGGGGCCTCGGACTCGATGAGGATCGTGTGGGCCCGGTAGAGCCTCCCGTAGTCCGGGTGCGCGGAGAAGGCGTTCGTGGTGATGAGGTGGTATTTCCCTACCACGAGCGCCACCTCCCACTCCTCGAGCCCCCTCTCCCTCCGGAGGAGCTCGAAGTGCATCGGATCGGCGGGGTGCCCCTCCAGATTCAAGCACTGCCCGGGATCTCCGGAGCCCCAGAGAATCGCGTGGTTCGGGTCGGTGATGCCGCGGGTGTGGTTCACCATGTCCGGCACGTAGGCGCCGTTCGCGCAGGCCCAGGAGACCAGGCGGTCCGACCACTGGAGGAACTCGGACTTCCGGATCCCGTCGACGGTCACGACGACCGCACGGGTGTTCTCGCGGGGAACCGGGTGTCCGGGCAAGGGAAGGGCGAGAAGAGCCCATGCGGAGAGGAGGAGAGCAAGGGGAACAAGACGCGGGGAGCCCGTCGCCGGCGACCGGGCGCTCGAACGGCTCATGGCGAGCCCTCCTGAAACGTACCCGACCAACCTCAGGACACACTCGCCCGGATCGGCGATCGCTAGCTCTTTTCGATGGGAAAACCAACCCGGCTTGCTATCAGTTAAGCCCTCTCAGGGGCGACTGTCAAGAGCTGAAGGATTCGATTTCGACGAATTCCGGCCGGACGGTCAGCGGGAGGGGGGGGACCGCCTCTTTCGGGCGTCCGTCGAAGGCCCCTTCCCCCTCGGGCTCTCACAGACCGTGCCCAAGTCCTTGTCCCCCCGCCCGGAGAGGTTGAGGATCACGATGGATTTCCTCGGCATCCGCCGCGCCTCCTGGGCGAGGTAGGCGAGCGCGTGGGCCGGTTCGAGAGCCGGCAGGATCCCCTCGACGCGCGAGAGGAGGTGGAACGCCTCGATCGCCGCGCGGTCTCCCACGCGGACGTACCGGACGCGCCCCCTCTCGCGGAGGAAGCTGTGCTCCGGGCCGACCGACGGGTAGTCCAGCCCGGCGGAGATCGAGTGGGTTCCGGCGACCTGGCCGTTCCGGTCGTGGAGAAGAAAGCTCCTCGTCCCGTGGAGGACCCCCTCGGATCCCCCGAAGAAGCGCGCCGCGTGCTCGCCGAGAGCCGCCCCTCTCCCCCCCGCCTCGACGCCGACCATCGCCACCCTCTCGTCCCGGAGAAACGGGTGGAAGAGGCCGATCGCGTTCGAGCCGCCCCCCACGCAGGCGACGAGGAGGTCGGGGAGGCGGCCCTCCTTCCGGAGGATCTGCCGCCGCGCCTCCCGGCCGATCACCTTCTGGAAGTCGCGCACGATGAGCGGGTACGGATGAGGTCCGAGCACCGATCCGAGAAGGTAGTGCGTCGTCCGAACGTGGGTGACCCAGTCCCGCATCGCCTCGTTGATCGCGTCCTTCAGGGTGCGCGCTCCCGAGTCGACCCCCGCGACCTCCGCGCCGAGGAGCCGAATGCGCGCGACGTTCGGCGCCTGCCTCCGCATGTCCTCGGTCCCCATGTAGATCACGCACTCCATGCCGAGAAGCGCCGCCGCGGCCGCCGTCGCCACCCCGTGCTGCCCCGCGCCCGTCTCGGCGACGATCCGCCTCTTCCCCATCGCGCGCGCGAGGAGCGCCTGTCCGGCGGCGTTGTTGATCTTGTGCGCGCCCGTGTGGCAGAGATCTTCGCGTTTCAAGTAGATCCTGGGCCCGCGGAGCGCCGCCGTGAGCCGCGCGGCGAAGGAGAGAGGGGTGGGGCGGCCGCACCAGGTGCGGAGGGCTTCCGCGAGGTTCCGGCGGAAGACCGGATCGCGCCGGCACGCCGCATACGCGCTCTCGAGCTCGAGGAGGGCGGGCATCACCGTCTCCGGGACGAAGCGCCCCCCGTACGAACCGAAGTAGCCCCGGCGGTCCGGAACGCTCTTCCTCATCGCCCGATTTTCTCCCACGCCGCGCGAGCGGCGAGAACGAAGCGCCGCACCTCCACGGCGCTCTTGACGCCGGGAGCCTCTTCCACGCCGCTCGACACATCCACCCCGTCCGGGCGGAGGGCAGCGATCGCCTCCCCCACGTTCTCCGGGCGGAGCCCCCCGGCGAGCAGAAAGGGCCGCGGAAGAGGGAGGGCGCGAACCGCTCCCCAGTCGAAGGGGCGCCCCGTCCCCCCTGCCCTGTCCGGGTCGAACGTGTCGAGCAGGAAGTACGCCGCGATCGGATCGTCCGCGAGGCCGACGAGCCGGTTTCCGGAGACGCGGAGCGCGCGGATCGCCGGGACGCCGAGCGCGCCCGCGTTTTCGGCGGGAGCCTCTCCGTGGAGCTGGACGAGGTCGAGCCCCGCCTCCTCGGCGATCCGGCGGATCCTACCCGGCTCCTCCTCCCGGAAGACGCCGACCGCGCGGACCGAGGTCCCGTCGAGAACCCTCTTGAGCTCCGCGGCGCGCCGAGGGCTCACCCTCCTCGGGCTCGGCGCGAAGACGAACCCCGCGAGATCCGCGCCCGCCTCCGCGACCGACTCGACGTCCTCCTCGCGCGTCAGCCCGCACACCTTCACGAGCCTCACCGCTCACCCCCGATCAGCCGGCGGACCTCCTCCCCCGGAGACTCCGCGCGCATCAGGCTCTCGCCGACCAGAACCGCGTCGAAGCCCGCCTCCCGGAGAAGCCGGACCTCCTCGGGGACCCGGATCCCGCTCTCGCTCACCCGGACGATCTCCCGGGGGATCGCGCCGGCGAGGTCGAGGGACGTGCGGATGTCCACGCCGAAGGTCCGGAGATCCCGGTTGTTCACGCCGATCGTCTCCGCTCCCGCCGCGAGCGCCTCGTCGAGATCCTCTCCGCGGTGAACCTCGACGAGCCCCTCGAGGCCGATCTCCCTTCCGAACGCGAGGAGATCGGAGGCCCGCGAGCGCCCGAGGGAGCCGGCGATGAGGAGGAACGCGTCCGCCCCGGCCGCCGACGCCTCGGCGATCTGGTAGGGATCGATCACGAAGTCCTTGCAGAGCACCGGAAGCCGGACCGCGCCGCGCGCCTCGCGGAGAAGAGAGAGCGACCCCAGGAAGAAGCGCTCGTCCGTCACGACCGAGACCGCCGAGGCGCCGTTCTCTTCGTAGGCCGCCGCGATCCCCCCCGCCGCGAGCTCCTCCCGGAGCACCCCCGCGGAAGGGGAGGCCTTCTTGATCTCCGCGATGAGGGAGATCCGTCCTCTCCGGAGCGCCTCCCGAAACGGGCGGACGTCCGCCCGCTCCTCCGCCTCTCGCCTGACGGACGCGAAGGAGCGCCGGCCCTTCCGCGCCGCCACCTCTTCCCTCTTCCACCGGAAAATCTCGTCGAGGAACACGCCTCAGCAGCCCTCGGGGAGAACGTCCGCGGGGCCCTTGCCGCGCGAGCGGAGAAACTCGAGGCGCCCGTGCGCCGCCCCCGAGTCGATCGATCGCCCCGCGCGTTCGACCCCCTCCGCGAGCGACCCGGCGAGCCCGGCGAGATAGAGGGCCGCCGCCGCGTTCGCGAGGACCGTCTCCCGCCCCGGCCCCGGCTCCCCCCCGAGAATCGAGAGCGCGATCGAGGCGTTCCTTTCGGGAGGCCCGCCGCGGAGCGCCGCCGCCGGAACGGGAGAGAGGCCGAAGTCGCGGGCGGTCAGCGTACGGCTCGCGACCCGCCCTCCGTCCACCTCGGCGACGAACGTCCGCCCCCCGAGCGTGATCTCGTCCGTCCCCTCCTCGCTGTTCACGACCCACGCGCGCTCCGCGCCGAGACGGGCGAGAACCTCCGCGATCGGCACGGCGAGCGCCCGGTCGTACACCCCGAGGAGCTGCCTCTTCGCCCCGACCGGGTTCGTGAGCGGCCCGAGGAGGTTGAAGATCGACCGGACCCCGATCTCGCGGCGCGGGCCGACGGCGAACTTCATCGCCCCGTGGAGGAGCGGCGCAAAAAGAAACCCGATCCGCCCCTCGTCGAGGCACCGTTCGACCTCCGGAGCGGAGAGGCGGATGTCCACGCCGAGCGCCTCGAAGAGATCGGCGCTCCCGCAGCGGCTCGAGACCGAGTAGTTCCCGTGCTTGGCGACGCAGGCCCCCGCGCCGGCGGCGACGAGCGCCGTGACGGTCGAGATGTTGAACGTCAGGGCGCCGTCCCCTCCCGTCCCGCACGTGTCAAGGACCGGCTCGTGGATCGTCCGGAGGCGGCGCGCCTTCTCCCGCATCGCCTCGGCCGCCCCGGCGATCTCCTCGATGCTCTCCCCCTTCATCCGGAGCCCGACGAGGAACGCGGCGATCTGCGCGTCGGTTCCGCGCCCCTCCATGATCGCCCGCATCGCATCGCGCATCTCGTCCGCGCCGAGATCGCGGCGCTCGTGCACGACCGCGTGGATCGCCTTCTGGAGAGGGGAGCGGTTGGCAGGGTCGCCGGGCTTCATGCGATGTCGAGAAAGTTGCGGAGGATTCTCTTCCCCCGCACCGTGAGGATCGACTCGGGGTGGAACTGGATTCCCCACACGAGATGGTCGCGGTGCTGGAGGCCCATGATCTCTTTATCGGCGGTCCAGGCGATCACCTCCAGAGAGTCGGGGAGGTTCCGCCGGCGCACGACGAGCGAGTGGTAGCGGGTCGCCTCGAACGGGTTGTCGATGCCGCGAAGAATCCCCCTCCCGTCGTGAATGATGTGCGAGGTCTTGCCGTGCATGATCGTCTTCGCCGGGCCGATCGCCGCCCCGTACGCCGCCCCGATGCACTGGTGCCCGAGACAGACGCCGAGAATGGGGACCTTTCCCGCGAGGCGCCGGACGGCGTCCACCGAGACCCCCGCGTCCTCCGGCCGGCCCGGCCCCGGGGAGATCACCAGGTAGTCGGGGCGGCGGCGGCGGATCGCCTCGACGCCGATCGCGTCGTTCCGGACCACCTCGATCCGCTCCCCCATCTCCCCGAAGTACTGCACGAGGTTGTAGGTGAACGAGTCGTAGTTGTCGATGAGGAGGATCACCCCCTAGTTCCCCCTATTCGAGCCCGCGCGCGGCCGTCTCGATCGCCTTCCGGAGAGCCCCCGCCTTGGAGAGCGTCTCCCGGTACTCGCGCTCGGGCACCGAGTCGGCGACGATCCCCGCCCCCGCGCCGATCATCGCGCGCTTCCCGTCCACGACGATCGTGCGGATCGCGATGCACATGTCGGTCCGGTTCGAGTACCCGAAGTAGCCGACCGCGCCGCCGTACACCCCGCGGCGAACCGGCTCGCACTCCTCGATCAGCTCCATCGCGCGGATCTTCGGCGCGCCGGTCACCGTCCCCGCGGGAAAACACGCCCGGAGGACGTCGAAGGAGCTCTGCCCCTCCCGGAGCCTCCCGCTCACGTTCGAGACGATGTGCATGACGTGCGAGTACTTCTCGAGGACCTGAAACTCGTCGGTCACGACGCTCCCGAACTCCGAGACTCGGCCGACGTCGTTCCGGCCGAGATCGACGAGCATCACGTGCTCGGCGAGCTCCTTCTCGTCGGCGAGAAGCTCGCGCTCGAGCGCCTCGTCCTCGGCCGGGTCCTCGGCCCTGGGGCGGGTCCCCGCGATCGGACGGACCTCGACCTTCCCCTCCCGCTCGCGCACGAGCACCTCGGGCGAGGAGCCGATAATCTTGAAATCTCCAAAATTGAAATAGTACATGTAAGGAGACGGATTGATCGTGCGGAGCGCCCGGTAGACGTCGAAGGGGTCCGACCGGAGCTCGGTCTCGAGCCGCTGGGAGAGAACCGCCTGGAAGATCTCCCCCTCCCGGATCCACCTCTGGATCCGGCGCACCTGCCGGCAGTACGCGCGCTCGGTGAAGGTGCTCGCGTAGGCGATCCGCCCCCTTCCCCCCGGCGCCTCCCGGGCCGGAACCGGCCGCCGGAGCCTCGCGATCACCTCATCGATCCGCCGGACGCCCGCGCGGTACGCCTTTCGGAGATCGCTCCCCTTCCCGGTCCGGACGAGCGTGAGGACCTTCACGCGGTGGGTGAGGTTGTCGAACACGAGGAGGGTCCTGGGGAAGAGGAAACGGGCGTCCGGCGCCGGGGCGTCGATCCGCGCGCGGGCCGGGAGCTTCTCGAACGCGCGAACCGCGTCGTAGCCGAGAAAGCCGACCGCCCCGCCGTAGAACGGGGGGAGCCCCTCCACCGGAGCGACCTTCTCCCGGCGGATCACCCTCTCCACCGGGCCCAGCGGGTCCTCCGCCTGGGTCACCCTCGGGGGACGCCCGGAGCGCGCGGTCGTCGCCGAACCGCCCGTGACGGTCACCTCCCACTCCGGATCGAACCCGAGGATCGAGTAGCGGGCCCACTTCTCGGAGACCTCGACGCTCTCGAGGAGGAACGAGGGACCGGCGCCCTCGAGCTTGAGATAAGCGGAGACCGGCGTTTCGAGGTCGGCGAGGATCTCGCGGTAGACGGGAACGAGCGTCCCCCGGCCGGCGAGCTCCTTAAACTTCACCCATGAAGGAATTGTCATCGGTGCTCCCGGAATCGGACCGGCCGGCGGTCTTTCCCTCGGGAAGCGCGCGGGCGCCTCCGCGGCCCGTCCGCGGCGGGAGGACGGCAAGCGTTCCGCCCCGATCGTGGGGCGGTTCAGTCTCCCAGCGCGAGAACTCCGGTGTCAAGGGTTTTCCCGGCGGGAGGCGCCCTCGGGACGCGTCGGGACTCGTCCCCTCCGCTACCTTCGCAGCCCCCGGCGGGCGGCTTTCAGGATCGCCTCCGCGTGCGGGACGCTCACCGCGCGGCGCGACTCCCCCCCGAGCATGCGCACCATCTCCTCGACCCGCTCCTCCCCCTCGATCGGCTCGACGCCGATCACCGTCCGGCCGCCCTCGGCGCGCTTGACGACCCTGAGGTGCCGGTCGCCGAGGCCGGCGATCGACGGCAGGTGGGTGACGCAGAGAACCTGCCGCCGGGCGGCGACCCGGGCGAGCGCCTCCCCGATCTTCTCGCCCACGTCCCCGCCCACCCCCGCGTCGATCTCGTCGAAGATCGCGGTGGGAACCGGCGCACTGTCGGCGAGCACGCGCTTCACCGCGAGCATGACCCGCGAGATCTCTCCTCCGGAGGCGACCCGGCGGAGAGGCTGGAGGGACTCCCCCTTGTTCGCCGCGAAGAGGAACTCGACCCGGTCGATTCCCTCCCCGTCCGCGCGGAACCGCTCCTCCCCGATCGCGATCTCCCCATCGGGGTCGTCGCGGCGCCCGACCTCCACCGCGAAGCGGGCCGCGGGGAGCGCGAGAGGGCGGAGCGCCTTCTCGATCGCCCCCGCGAGGGAGAGCGCGCCTTTCGCCCGCCGCTCGGAGAGCTTCCGGGCCGCGCGCGCCGCCTCGCCCG
>JBDRFQ010000168.1:0-9163 GCA_043818685.1 Candidatus Eiseniibacteriota bacterium | reverse complement strand
GAGCCTGATCGTCGACGGGGCGCTCGCCGGAGTCGGAGGCGTGATGGCGTTCCTCCCGCAGATCGTCCTCCTCTTCTTCTTCGTCGCGATCCTCGACGACTGCGGCTACATGGCGCGCGCCGCCTTCCTCACGGACCGCATCTTCCGGGCGATCGGTCTCAGCGGGCACTCCTTCATCCCGATGCTGAGCTCCTTCGCCTGCGCCGTCCCGGGCATCCTCGCGACGCGCACGATCGGGAACGCGCGCGACCGGATCACCACGATTCTCATGGCGCCGTTCATGAGCTGCTCCGCTCGAATCCCGGTCTACTCGCTCATGATCGCCGCGTTCTTTCCCCGGAAGATGATCGCGGGGTTCCTGCCCCTGCAGGGGGTCGTCTTCGGTTCCATGTATTTCGTCGGCATCTTCGTGGCGATCCCGGCCGCGATGGTTCTCCGCCGAACTCTGCTCAGGGGGCCCGCCTCGACGTTCGTGATGGAGCTGCCGCCCTACAAGGTCCCGAGCCCACGGTCGGTCGCCATCCGCATCTTCGACCGGGGCCGGACCTTCGTGCGCCAGGCGGGCACGATCATCTTCGCCATGTCCATCGTCGTATGGGCGCTCGGCTACTTCCCGCACCCGCCGGAGATCGCGCGGACATACGACCCGCTCCGCTTCGAGGCGCGAGTCTCCCTCGACGGCGGCGCCCGTGACGCCCGCCTCCGCGACCTCGACAGGGAAGAGGCAGGGGCCTACATGCGGAGCAGCCTTCTCGGGAGGGCGGGCCGACTTGTCGAGCCGGTCGTGAAGCCTCTCGGGTGGGACTGGAAGATCGGGATGGCGACGATGGCCTCGTTCCCGGCGCGCGAGGTGATCGTCTCCACGCTGAACATCATCTTCGATCTCGGCACGGAAGCGGGAAACCCGCATGAGAGGGAGGCGCTCATCGGCAAGCTCTCGGCCGCGCGCTGGCCGGACGGATCGCGGGTCTTTACGGTTCCGGTCGCCCTTTCGGTCATGGTCTTCTTCGCCCTCTGCTGCCAGTGCGGGGCGACCCTCGCCGCCATCAAGCGAGAGACGAACTCCTGGCGTTGGACCGCGTTTACCCTCACCTCCATGACGGTGATCGCGTACCTCGGGGCGTTCGCCGCCTACCGGATCGGGAGCGCGCTCCTCGCCTGAATCCTGAATCGGGCTAGGCGGACGCGCGTCTCCTCCCGTCCAGGGCCGAGACCAGAACGCCCGCCGCGAGGATTCCGAGAACGGTAACCAGGACGATGATGTGGAAGTGCTCGCCGAGCAGGCGGTGGAGCCACTTCGCGATCAGCATCTTGACCCCGACAAGCACGAGAACGAGCGAGAGAGAAACTTTAAGATAGCGGAACCTGTCGATCATGCCCGCCAGAACGAAGAAGAGCGCCCGGAGACCCAGGATCGCGAAGACGTTGCTCGTGAAGACGAGGAACGGATCCCCGGTGATCGCGAAAATCGCGGGGATCGAGTCGACGGCGAAGATCACATCGCTCGTCTCCACCGTGACCAGGGCGACCGCGAGCGGCGTGAGCATGAGCGCGCCCGGCTTCGCGCGCTCCACGGCGTCGTCGCTTGTACCCTCATCCCCGGGGAGCGCCCCCGCGTGCGAGGCCTTGGAGCCTGCCCTCACGAGGAAGTGCTGGCCGTGAAACCGCGAGGTGACGGGGAAGAACCTTCGCGCGAGGCGAACCGCGATGTTCCGGTTCGGATCGACGTCTTCCGACCTCAGGAAGAGCATCTTGAGGCCGGTCGCGATCAGAAACACGCCGAAGACGAGGAGGATCCAGGTGAACCGCGCGACGAGCGTCGCCCCGATCGCGATCATCACTCCCCGCATGATGAGCGCCCCGAGAATCCCCCAGAAGAGGACGCGATGCTGGTAGACCGGCGGCACGCCGAAGAAGCCGAAGATCATCGCGATGACGAAGATGTTGTCGGCGCTGAGCGATTTCTCCACGACGAAGCCGGTGATGTACTTGACCGCGGCGGTCCCGCCGTCGTTCATCGCCCGGTCGACCGGATCGGCCGCCGTGCCGAGCCCGAACCAGTGGTGCTCGTATCCGAAGTAGACGAACTTGGAGAAGAGAAGGCCGCAGGTGATCCAGATCGCGGACCAGAAGAGAGCTTCTCGCAGAGAGACGGCGTGCGCCCGACGGTGGAAGATCCCGAGATCGAGCGCGAGAAGCGCGACCACGAGAGCGATGAAGCCGGCCCAGAGCAGGATCATCTCATCCACCGGGAGAGCGCGCGTTCGAGTCCGCCCGCCGGGCCTTCATCGATCGCGGCCTCCGAAGAACCGGCGGGATAATCGCATCCGAGGGTAGACCGGGGCTCACCGAACCGCAAGACGAAAGGGGCGGCGTTCGTCGCGGGACGGGAACGGGGCGGGCGACGCGCCTGCCCGGGCTAAGGAACCGAGACCACCTCGATCCGGTCGACGAGGATCGCGCTCGGCACGAACCCTCCGGCCTGGAGCATGATCTGGAGGGACTCGCCCGCGGAGCACTCCAGGGTGTCCTCCGACTGGCGGCACGTCCAAACGGTGTCGATGAAGCCGACCCGGACTGCGCCGAGCCAATCGTCCATCGAGCCGAGAAGCACCCCGCCGCCCTGATCCAGATTCTTTCCCCAGCACCGAACCACGAGCGAGGCCCCCTCGCCGAGGGGAGGAAGGTCGTGGTACGCGTGCGGCCAAAGACACCCGCCGGACACGTAGAGGGCGCGGGATCCTCCGCCGGGCGGAGTGTCTCCCTCGCGGAGCGAGGCGCTGCCGAGAACCCACCCGACCGTGTCCGCCTCGGTCTCGAAGGAGTTCGAGTAGATCACGGTCCCCCCGGAGGGACATCCGGGGGCGGTCGAGTCCCCGCAACCGGGAAGGAGAACCGCGAGAATGAGAGGAACCGCGAGAGCCGGCCGGCCGGACATGGAACACCGCGCCTTTCCGGACGAGCACGCCTGTTGTTTCGGCGGACGGCGGGCCGGCGTTTCGCGGGCCGGGTCCGCCGGTGAACCGGAGCCCTCCGCTCGATCGCGCGGGACCGTCCGGGATTGCCACGCACGGGCGCTTTCACGCACGACTGTACCCAAGCCCGCGCGTTCCGCAACCCCCTGATTCGGTGCCTGGCCACGAATCTCTCGACACCGGACTCCCTAGCCGGCCTCCCGGGCTTTCTTCAGCCTCTTCCAGAACGGTTTATATAGAAAGCTCCTCTCGTCCAGTGCACAGAGCCGCTCGAAGAGCGGCTTCGTCGCGGTGAACGCGAGGAGATCGGGCGGAAGGTGTTGGCGCATGGCGATGTCGGTCGCGCCGATCACCGCTTGCGGCGCGCCGAGATCCTCGAAGAGCGTGACGAGCTGCATGCAGCCGGAGCCGAACGGCGCGAGGACGGGACGCGGGTCGGACGGCGCCGCGTGGTACTGCGCTCCCAGCGCGAGGAGTCCGAGCTGGTCGGGATTCACATAGAACGTCACGCTCTTGAGATGGCCGTACTGGCTTTCGCGAAGGGGGCCGAGGAGAAGGTGATCGTGAGTCCGGCGGTACGGTTTGTTGTGATCGATCCACTCCTCCATGAGGGCGCGCGACGCCTTGAGGCCCTCCTGGTCGACGAGGAACTTCACGAACTCCTCGCGCGACCGCGCCTCCACGCCGCAGAGGGCGCGCCCCGCCCCCCCGCACCCGTAGTTCTCCGTGGTGAGGTGGAGCGTCTCGCCCGCCCTCCAGCGATCGAAGAACTCGAAGACACACGCGCGGGCGCCGCGAGGCGGTTCCACCAAGGGCTCGAAGGGGGACGGGTCAGGCGCGTCATAGAAGCCGATGAGCGGGAAGCCGATTCCCGCCGCATCGATCAGCCGAGTCGGATCGTGTCGCATCGTCCTGTTCCTCCCAGGGGCGCTTCCTCGGTTCTCGCGCCGCGCCTCGCAATTGAGCGGAGATCGAGCGCGCCGCGAACGGATTAGACCGCCTCGATCGTCGAGGGGGGCTTCGGCGCGATGTGGTACGTCACGCTGACGACGCCGGGCACCTCGCGAACGATGTCGCCTGCTAGCTTCTCGAGCGTCTCGAAGGGGAGACGGGTCGGCGAGGCGGCGCGCGCGTCGACGCTCTCCCAGCACCGAACCTCGATCTGCATGCCGTAGTCGCGCTTCCCGTCACGCATCCCGGTCACGCGGTCTTCGTGGAGGATCGCGAGATACTGGAACGCGCCCGTCCCGGAGAGGTGCCTTTCGACGACCGCGGTCGCCCTGCGAACCGTCTCGATCCGTTCCGGGGTCGCCTCGCCGATCACGCGCGCCGCGAGCGCCGGACCGGGGAACGGGATTCGCTCGAACACCTCTTCCGGAAGGCCGAGGGCCTTGCCGACCTTCCGGACCCCGTCCTTGCGAAGGCGGACAAGCGGCTCGAGGATGCGGTAGCCGAACGTCTTCTCCGGGTCGATGCCGAGCTGTTCGAACACGTTGTGCTGCCGCTTGATTCCGGCGACCGTCTCGTCGACGTCGGTCAGGATCGTCCCCTGAAGCAGGAACTTCGCGCCGCTCTCCCGGACGATGCGGCCGAACACGTCTCGGTAGAAGATCCGCGTGATCGCCTCCCGCTTCTCTTCCGGATCAGTGATCCCGGCCAGCGCCGAGAAGAACTCGGCGCGCGCGCCGACGACCTCGACCTCGACGCCGAGCCTCCCGAAAAGAGCGCGGACCCTTTCGGACTCCCCCTCCCGCATGAGGCCGTTCTCGATGAAGGCGGTCCGAAGGTGCTTCCCGAGCGCGCGGGCGCCGAGCATCGTGACCACCGAGGAATCGACTCCGCCGGAGAGCGCGTTGATCGCCGTGCCATCTCCGACCGCGGCACGGATCTCCCCGATCGATTCATCGATAAACTGTTCTGCGTTCAACTCTTCCGCGAGTATCTCCTGGATCATGCCGCCTCTCCCTGCTCGATGGGGAATCCAGTTGGTTGGGGACCCGGATTCCGCATTCGGATGCGGGGCCCGGATTCCGGCCATAGGTCCTCTGTTAGATCACGAACGCCGGTTCGGCCGCGACGGACTCAAGGAGCTTCTCCGCGGTGTCCGTCTCTTCCGGCGTTCCGTCGACGCCGAGCCAAACGCTCCCCTCCGCGCCGCCGATTCCCCCCGCCCCCGTGATCTCGGCCGCGGCTCCCGTGAGGAGCGCGATCGCGTCGATCTCGGTGAAGACCTCGCCCGGAACAGGGAAAAGGCAAGGGCCGCGCGAGCCTGGCGCGTTCAGCCTCGCCGCGATCGCGTCGAGATCGCCGGCCACGCGCTTCTCCACGCCGACCGGCAGGATGAGCCGCACGCGGCGCCCCACCGCGGCCTGCACCGCCGCGCCGATTGTCCCCGCCTTCGGATGGAGCACGAAGATCGCCGCACGCCTGCGGCCGAGGTCGAGCGCGTTCGCGCCCTTCAGGACGACGTCCCCCTCGCGGAGATCGTCGGCGACATCGAAGATCGTCTTCCCCACCTGCCGGGCGCCGCTCACGATCACCACGTCGCCGGGGAACTCCGCCTGGCCCGCCGCCGGAGCGCTCGCGCCCTCGCCGCGCGCCGGCGGCACCGTCACCCCGCGGAAGAACTTCTGGCGCGAGAAGCCACCCGCCTGCCCGATCCGGGAGAGCACCTCCTCCGCGACGTACCCGTTCGTCGTGCCGGCGACGATCACAATCGTTCCTTTCTTGAGGGCCGACTCGATCGCCGGGTGCACGGCGATCCCCTTCCCGATCAGGCGCTTCCCAGCGGCCGGCGTCAGGACGAACTGCTTCATTGGATCTTCCTTTCGGTGGGACCCTTTCCTTCTCCCCGGGACGAAAGCGAGTCTGAAACGCCGCGCCTCCCGTGTCAATGCGGCAGAACCGGCGACGCACGGGCGAAGCGGCGGACGCAAGGCCGCGAGGCCCGGGAGACGGGCCGTCCTTCAGAAATCGGCCCGTGCGCCCGTTTCTCGAAGCGGGTATAGTCGCAAATTGAAGGACGCGGAGGGCGCCCGGTCGAAGGGAAGCATCCTCCCCGCCTCGATTCGGATCATCAACCCCGATCGCGGAGGCTCATCAGATGAACAGCCGTCACCTTCCTCTTCTCCTCCTTCTCGTCGTTTCAGCCGCTCTCGTTCCGGCGGCCGGGCGCGCCTCCGAGGGGACCGCGGCCGAATCCGATTCGCTCCCCCCGCGGGCCGAGCCGGAAATGGTCCTCATCCCTGGAGGCGAGTTCGTGATGGGGAGCGACGAGCCGGGCGACAGCTACCCTCCGCATGAGGTGCGGCTTGCGCCGTTCTACCTCGACAAGACCGAGGTGACCAACGCCGAGTACCACGCCTTCTGCGAGGCGACGGAGCGCTCGCTCCCCGAGTTCTGGGGATTGGACGTCTATTGCAGCGGCCTCGATTACCCCGATCACCCGGTCGTCGGCGTGAGCTGGGGGGACGCGATCGCCTACGCGGCGTGGCGCGGGGTGCGGCTTCCCACCGAGGCGGAGTGGGAGTACGCCGCGCGCGGCGGCCTCGACGGGAAGAGCTACTCGCACGGGGACTCGCTCTCCTCCGACCTCTACGCGCCGGGCGGCTACACGGGGAAGGGTGCGCCCTCGCCGGTCGCCGGCTTCCCCCCGAACGGGTTCGGCCTCCACGACATGACCGGAAACGTGTCGGAGTGGATCAAGGACCGCTACGACGAGAAGTACTACTCCCGGAGCCCCGCCGAGAACCCGACCGGACCGACGTCGGGGACATTCCGCGTCGTGCGCGGGGGCGGCTGGCACACGGGGCCCGGGTGCAAGACCGTGCACTTCCGGGGCGCGCTCCGGAGCAACTGGGTCGATTTCAACACCGGATTTCGATGTGCGAAGTATGCGGGCGCGTCCGCCGCACTCGAGATGGAGAAGGCGTTCGCCGACTCCAGCCTCGCAGGGGGGATTCGCCGGTATTGGGAGATGCGGGCGGCCGAGGCGGGCGCGTACCATTTCGACGAGTTCGAGCTCAACGAGATGGGATACCGTCTCGTCGGGGACCGGAAGCGGATCGAGGCGCTCCAGGTCTTCCTTCTCAGCGTGCAGATGTGGCCGGAGTCGTTTAACGCCCACGACAGCCTCGCAGAGGCGTATCTCCGAATCGGTGAACGCGAGCTCGGCGCCCGCCACTACAAGAGGGCGCTCGAGATCAACCCGGCGTGCCGCACCGCCCGCGAAGCGCTGGATCGGTTGGAGATGGAAGAGTAGGGACAAAAGCGGGGACACACGCCGTTCTCGCGGAAATCGGTGTGTCCCCGCCTTCGGCTACGGCATCGGCGCCGCGGGCGCCCTCTCCGGACGATAAATCGACGCAACGAGAATGCCCGCAACGACGAACTCAACGACCGTGATGAAGAACCACCCGAACGCGATCCCTCCCGTGATCGGCATCGCCGCGTAGGACCCGAAGCCCATCGAGAATCCGAAGAAGATCCCCATGTAGAGGCCGTACCGCACCCCTTCCATCACGCCCTTCCCCTCGTACCCCTTCCCGAAGATCAGAACGTAGAAGAAAGAGATGACGAGCGTGACGAGCCACATGACGGGCCGGAGGCGGTTCATCTCCTCCATCGACCGCCAGAGCTGCGAGGTCGCCTCGTAGGTGCCGCCCATCACGAGGCTGTGGAAGATGTAGTCCATGATGTTGAACGCGACGAACAGGACAACGACCGCGATCCAGAATTTCCGTCCCATCGGTTCCCTCCTTGCGCCGAGGGCCGCGCGCAACCCTCTTGATCCCCGAAAAGGGGGCGCCCTGTCAATGGAAAACGAGAGGAAACGGCCCGGCCGGGGCGTGGGAGCCCCGGACCGGACCGCGCCGGAGCAGTGGATTAGTGCTGGCACCCGGCGTGCGCCGCGTCCTTCTTCACCTCGGCCTTGGCCTCCGAGGTCCTTGCCTCCGCCTTCTTCATGAACTTGCTCGGGTCCTTCTGAAAGGCGGCCGCGCAGGCGTCGCCGCAGAAGCGGACGGTCTTCCCCTCGTGCTGGACGGTCGCCGCGGCCTCGGCGTAGGTGTGCGTCATCCCGCACAGGGGACAGGTGAACGTGGCGTACATCTCCGGGTTCTTCTCGAATTCCGCCTTGGCGTCCGTCGAGCAGAAGTAGTACGTCTTGCCGTCGTACTCCGTCTTCGCGGTGGCGTCCTTCATCTTGATCTCGTGGTGCATCACCGGACAGGTCGCTACCGCGTACTCCGCCGGGTTCTTCTGGAACTCGACGAGGCAGGCATCCCCGCAGAAGGAGTACGCGACCCCTTCATACTCCACGCTCGGGCCGTTCGCGGGAACCGCCGTTCCGTGAATCGGGCAGACCGCCGCCTTCGCCTCGGCCTTCATCGCCTGCGCCGCCGGGGCGGCCTTCGCCGAATGATCGGCGCCGCAGTCCGCGTACGCAGCCGTCGCGAGCGCCAGGAAGAAACCCGCCGCGAGCAAAGTCCTGATGATCATCTCTCTCTCCTCCTTCTGTTGAGTTTCCGGAAACGGGCCGCTCGGCCCCCCGGGGGGATCTGCATATACCCCCAAGCTAGTAAAGCCGGCTATTTATTCAACAACGTCCTTCCCTTCCAGATCGAGTAGATCGCCGGGATGACGAGCAGAGTCTCCAGCGTCGAGGTGACGAGACCCCCCACCATCGGCGCCGCGATCCGTTTCATCACCGAGGCGCCGATCTCCATCTCTCCTCCGAACATGATGGGGAGGAGCGCCACGAAGGTGGTCGTCACCGTCATCATCTTCGGGCGCACCCGGTCGACCGCCCCTTCGGCGATCGCATCGTGCAGATCCTCTCGCGTCCGAAGGCGCCCCTCTCTCCGGTAGCGCGTCGTCGCTTCGTCGATGTAGACCTGCATCACGATCCCGGTCTCCGTCGCGAGCCCCGCGACGCCGATGAACCCGACCCACACCGCGACCGACGTGTTGTAGCCGAGAATCCACATGAGCCAAAAGCCGCCGGCGACCGCGAAGGGGAGCGGAAGAAGGCGGATCAGGCTCTCCGAGATCGAGCGAAAGTGAAGGAAGAGAAGAAGGAACACGATCAGGAGCGTGAAGGGTATGAGCACGCGGAGGCGCGCCGCTGCCGCCTGCATGTATTCGTACTGGCCCGACCAGACGATCGAGTAGCCGGGTGGCAGCGCGAC
>JBDRFQ010000167.1:0-2071 GCA_043818685.1 Candidatus Eiseniibacteriota bacterium | reverse complement strand
CCCCCACGCCGACTCGATCAAGGTCTGCTCGACGAAGTCGATGACCGGCCACCTCCTCGGGGCGGCGGCGGGTATCGAGTTCATCGCGACCACCTTGGCGGTCCGGCACGATGTGATCCCCCCGACAATCAACTATGAAAGCCCCGACCCGGAGTGCGATCTCGACTACGTTCCGAACGAAGCGAGGGAGACGAAGGTCCGGGCGGCTCTGACCAACTCCCTCGGATTCGGCGGTCACAACGTCAGCCTGCTCGTGAAGAAGTTCGAGTCGTGAGGGACGTGATGCGAGATATTCCTTATGTGGACCATTCTGAAGCGTTGGTTCGATTTTCGTAGACCCGATTCGATCGAAGGAGAGGCCGTAAGCTCGAAGCGCCGGCAGACGCTCCGTCAGCTCGAGCAGAAGATCGGGGTCCGGTTCAAGGACCTCGCCCTCCTCAATCAGGCACTCGTCCACCGCTCCTACCTGAACGGCAAGGCGGCGAACCGGATCCAGTCGAACGAGAGGATGGAGTTCCTCGGCGACTCGGTGCTCGGGCTCGTCGTGAACGAGTACCTCTACAAGATGAATCCGGAAGAGAACGAGGGTAACCTAACCAAGATCAAGTCCCTCGTCGTCAGCCGCCAGATTCTCGCCCAGAAAGCGGAAGAGACCGGGCTCGGCCGGTTTCTCCTTCTCTCGAGCAGCGAGAGCGAGGCGGGAGGGCGGCAGCGCACGTCCATCATCGCCGATGCGCTCGAAGCGGTGATCGGCGCCATCTACCTCGACCAGGGGCTTCCCGCGGCGCGCCGGTTCATCGGCGACATCATGCTCGAGGGGATGGACGAGATCACGGAGAACGAGGACCACATCAACTACAAGAGTCTGCTCCAGGAGAAGGTGCAGAGCGAGCGGAAGATGCATCCCATCTACCGCATCCGCAAGGAGAGGGGCCCGGACCACGAGAAGACGTTCCAGGTGGACGTCTCCGTGGGGGGACGGATCGTCGGGCATGGGGAAGGCCGCACCAAGAAGGATGCCGAGCAGACGGCAGCGCGGGCGGCCATCGAGGGCCCCGCCCTGCGCGGCGGGCGGTCCCGCTCCCGGCCCCGCCGGCGCTCACGCCGATCGAAGCCGACGAATCCTTAAATAGCAACGAGTTACGATGATCCACACTCAAGATCCTCCCCCCCGGGCCGATACTCGGAACGGCCCCGCCGCGGGGGGAGGATCTCTTCATGAATCACACGGACATCACGGAAGCTCTCGCGCTGGTCGGGAATCTCCGGAACATCGCCCGGGATGGTGATCTCGGCGTCCCGAAGAAAGAGACGGAGGCCCGTCGCCGGCTCTTGGCGATCACGGACGAAATCTCCCGCCGTCTTTCCGAGCTGGACCGGCCCTCCGAGGACGGGGCGGCGGCGGAAGGAGATCGCGGTGTCGAGGAGAAACGCCTCGCGGCCCTCGGGCGGGTGACCGCCGAGGTCGGTCATCAGATCAACAACCTGCTCGCCCTGCTCGCCACCCGGATGGACCTCGCCGATCTCTGCCTTCAGGAGGGGGATGCGGAGCGGGCTCTCTCGAACTTCCGTCTCGCCCGGGATTACCTCCACCAGGTGGAGACCATGGCGGTACGGCTGATGGATTTCTCGGGCGTTCCGGCGAGGGCCCTCCGGAGCGACATGAACGAGATCGTGCGGGCCACGGTCGGGTTCGCCCGGCTCCTCGATCCATACGAGAACATCGATTTCGAGACCGAGCTCGCCGGGGATCTTCCTCCGGTCATCGTCGATCCGGCAAGGTGGCAGCAGCTCCTCCTCTCGCTCATCGCGAACGCCGCCGACGCGGTGGGGCGCCGAAAAGGGGAAGGGGGGCGTATCTGCGTCGCCACGAACCACCGATCTTCCGATTCCCGGGTGGTGCTCACGGTCCGGGACGAGGGGATGGGCATCACGAACGATGATCTCCCCCGCATCTTCGAGCCGGGATTCACCACCAAGGGATGCTCCCGGGAAGGGCTCGGCCTCGCGACCTGCAAGCGGATCGTGGAGGAGACGGGCGGCTCCATCGACATCGTGAGCGAACGGGGCC
>JBDRFQ010000166.1:0-6588 GCA_043818685.1 Candidatus Eiseniibacteriota bacterium | reverse complement strand
CCCGGCTAGGCGCGACGACGACGGCGTATCAAGGAGATACGCCGAGGAGGAGCAACGCAGCCGGGGGCCGCGAGGGCCAGCCAGGGGGGAAGGTATTTCTGGGACACGACACTAGTACTCGTAAAGATCGCGCGCCTGGCGGATCACGTCCTCGGTCTGGGGGAGGATCGCGTCCTCGAGACCGGGGAAGTACCCGACCGGCGTGTCGAGCGCGGCGAGCCGGCGGACCGGCGCGTCGAGATCTTCGAAGAGCTCGTCGGCGATCCACGCGGCCACCTCGGCTCCGAAGCCGAAGGAGCGCGTGTCCTCGTACACGACGAGCGCCTTGCTCGTCTTCTTGACCGACTCGCCGACCAGGCCCAGGTCCCAAGGGGAGAGGGAGCGGAGATCGATCACCTCCGCGCGGATCCCGTCCTTCTCCAGCGCGCGCGCGGCCATCTCACTCCTTCGCACGAGGGCGCCGTAGGTCACAATGGTGAGATCGCTCCCCTCGCGGACGATCGCGCCCTTCCCGAAGGGGATCGTGTAGTCCGGCCCCGGGTAGTCCCCCTTCGCGTACGGCTGCCGGTAGAGGTGCTTGTGCTCGAGGAAGAGGACCGGGTCGTCGCACCGGATCGCGGTGCGGAGGAGGCCGCTCGCGTCGCGCGCGTTCGAGGGGCAGACGACCCGAAGCCCGGGGTTGTGCGTGAAGAGAACGGCGCCGGACTGGCTGTGATAAGCCGCCCCCCCCTGCAGGTAGCCGCCGACCGGGACACGCACGACCAACGGGCAGGCGAAGGCGTTCCGCGACCGCCAGCGCATCATCGAGACCTCGTTGCGGATCTGCAGGAACGCCGGCCAGATGTAGTCGGAGAACTGGATCTCGACGACCGGCTTCATGCCGCGGAGAGCCCAGCCCGCCGCGCGCCCCACGATGTTCGCCTCCGCCAGCGGGGCGTTGAAGACGCGGTGCGAGCCGAAGGCCCGCTGGAGGCCCGCCGTCACCTTGAAGACGCCTCCCTTTCCCTTCACGCGCGAAAGAATTTCCTCGCGGCTCGCGTCGGCGACGTCCTGACCGAACACGACGATCCGCGGGTCGCGCGCCATCTCGTCGTGCAGACACCGGTTGATGAGGCCGACGATCGATTCGCTCTCGCCCGAAGCCGCGGGCTCGCTCTCGAACGCGCCGGAGGCAGGGTCGACCTTCTCCGAGTAGACGAAGCGCTCCGCGTCGTCCGGCCCCGGGCGCGGCGACTCGAGCGCCTCGCGCTCCGCCTCCTCCAGCTCGGCGAGCACCGCGCTCCGGATCGACGCGAGGTCCTTTTCGGACGCCGAGCCCTCGCCAACGAGCCTCTTCGCGAAGCGCGCGATCGGGTCGTTCTTCGCCTCTTCCTCGATCTCCTCGGGAAGGCGGTAGGCGGACTGGTCGTCGGACATCGAGTGCGCGTAGGGACGCGTCGTCTTCGCGTGGACGAGGACCGGGCCCTTCCGAGCGCGGAGACGCGCGGCCGCCTCGCGGAAGACCTCGAGGCACGCGACCGGGTCGCATCCGTCGACCTTTCGTATGAGAAGGTTCGGCCACCCTTCGAGGAGGCGCGAGATGTCTCCCCCCGCCGTGGTCACCTCGACCGGGACGGAGATCGCGTATCCGTTGTCCTGGACGACGACGAGAACGGGGAGGGCGAGGTTGCAGATCGTGTTCATCGCCTCCCAGAACTCCCCCTCGCTTGTCGTCCCGTCCCCGACGGAGACGTAGACGATCTCGTCGCCCGGGAACTTCCCGGGGACGCCCGGCGTCTTCTCCCCGTAAAGGCACGCCTCGGCGATCCCCGCGGCGTGGAGCATCTGCGAGCCGGTCGGGCTCCCCTGTGAGACGATGCGGAGCCTCTCGTGCCCCCAATGGGCGGGCATCTGCCGCCCGCCCGAGGCGGGGTCCTCGATCGAGCCGACGGCGGAGAGGAACATCTCCTTGGGCGTGACTCCGACGGCGAGGTTGAGCGCGCGGTCGCGGTAGTAGGGGAGGAACCAGTCGTAGCCGCCCTTCAGCGCGAGGCCGGCCGCGGCGCTCACCGCCTCGTGTCCGGCGCCGCTGATCTGGAAGAAGATGAGGTTCTTCCGCTTCAGGCGGATCTCGGCGTCGTCGATCGCCCGGGAAAGAAACATCAGCCGGTAGACGCCAAGGCACTCCTCCCGCGAGAGGCCGCCGAGCCCCCCACGCCCGCTCCCCGCATCGGTTTTCGATCCGGCTCTCCCCATGACTCCTCACGAGCGGCGGCGCGCGTTCTTCCCGGCGATGGGAACGGGCGAAGAGGCGACGGTACGTTAATCTATGTAATACGGAGAGGCCGCGGGTACAATCGGCCCGGGCCCCGCCCCTCGCGCGCGGAGGCCGTTATCATAGCGGAAGCCCCCGGGAAGGGGCAACTCCGGCCGTCTCGCCGGCATCCCTGAAAGGAGGGCTCTCCCCCGTTGCGGAGAAAGAGGCTCCTCGCGATCGCTCTCGTGCTTCTCGCGGCGGCCGCCTACGCGCTCCGCCATCTCCCCGGGAGGGAGCCGTCGTCGTCCCCCGCGTCCCGGGCGGTCTCCCCGGCCCTCTCCCCCCTCCGCATCCTCTCCCTCTCTCCCAACATCACCGAGATCCTCTTCCGCCTCGGCCTCGGGGAGGCGGTCGTCGGCGTCACCGACTTCTGCCGGTTCCCACCGGAGGCGGCGGAGAAGCCGAAGGTCGGAGCGCTCCTGAACCCGAACCTCGAGCGCATGTTCCTTCTCGAGCCGACCCTCGTGGCCGCGCTTCCCGCGCACGGAGACCTCCCGCGGAGGCTCGCGGCGCGCGGGATCCGCGCCCTGATCCTCCCGAACGACACGGTGGCCGACGTGTTCGCCGCGATCGGGTCGATCGGCGGGGCGACGGGGCGCGCGGAGCGGGCGGCCGCGCTCGTCGATTCGATCCGCGCGGACATCGAGAGAGCGCGCGCCAATCCTCCGGCGCGCAGGTGGAAGACGATGCTCGTCGTGAGCCGCACCCCGGGAACGGTGCGAGACGTCTTCGTCGCCGGCCCCGGCACCTTCCTCGACGAGCTTCTCCGGATGGCCGGCGGGGCGAACGCCTTCGAGGGGGCGATCGCGCGCTACCCGGAGCCGGGCGCCGAGGAGATCCTCTATCGCAATCCGGAGGTGATCATCGAGATCCGGCCCCTCGGAACGAACGCCGGGACGGAGACCTCTCTCGCGCGCGCGGACTGGAGCGTGCTTCCCGGGTTGGCGGCGGGAGAGAGGGGGAACGTGTTCGTTCTCGTCGGGGATCACCTGGTCGTTCCGGGGCCGCGGCTCGGCGCCACGCTTCGGGATCTCATCGGCGTTCTCAGGGAGGTCCGCTAGACGATGCTCCGCATCGACTCGCTCTCGTTCACGCGCGGAGGCCGGCCGATTCTTCGCGGCGTCTCCCTCGCCGTCGCGGAGGGGGAGTTTGTCGCCCTCCTCGGACCGAACGGGGCTGGGAAGTCGATGCTCCTCAAGCACGCGGCCGGAGTTCTTCCGGCGCCGCCCGGGACGGTCTTTCTGGGCGGCGCGGATCGCGCGCGTCTCTCCCCGCGCGAGGCGGCGCGCCGCGTCGCCTATGTCCCGCAGAGCCGCGAGCCGGACATCTCCTACACCGCGCGCGAGATCGTGGCGCAGGCCAGGTATCCCTTCCTCTCCACGTGGCGGCCTTCCGCTCCCGAAGACCGGGAGCGGGTCGACCGGGCGCTCGAACGCGTCAGAATCGCGCCGCTCGCCGGGCGCGTCTTCTCGACCCTCTCCGGCGGGGAGCAGCAGAAGGTGCTTCTCGCCGCCGCCCTCGCCCAGGACGCCCGGCTCTTCCTCGTCGACGAGCCCACGACGTTCCTCGATCCGCCGTTTCAGGAAGAGATTTTTCATTTGCTAAGCGATCTGAGGCGCCGGGAGAACCTCGCCCTACTCGTGGCCACGCACGAGGTGAACCGGGCGTTTCTCGCCGCGGACCGCATCGTCGCGCTCCGCGACGGAGAGGTCGTGCGGGAGGGAGCGCCCGGGGAGATCGCGAACCCCGAGGCGCTCGAAGCGATCTACGGGGCGCGCTTCCTTCTCGCGCGCCACCCGGAGGCGGACCGCGTGCTCATCGTCCCGCGCGGGGAGGGGTCGGCGTGAGCGGCGAGAAGAAACCCGCGGCGCTTCTCTCCCTCTTCGCGCTTCTCTTCGTCGCGGTTCTTCTGGCGGCGCCTTTCGTCGGGCGGGAGCCGATCCGACCGGAGGAGATCTTCGGCCCGGAAGGGACGACGCGCTTCTTCATCTTCTGGACGCTGCGGGTGCCGCGTCTTCTCGTCGGCCTTCTCGCCGGCGCGAGCCTCTCGCTCGCAGGCCTCGCGTTCCAGACCCTCTTTCGGAACCCGCTGGCCACGCCGTTCACACTCGGCGTGTCGTCGGGCGCGGCCTTCGGGGCGGCGCTCGCGGTGACGCTCGGGCTCGGGAGGGCATTCCTCGGGATCGATGCGACCGCCCTCGCGGCGCTCGCCGGAGCGCTCCTCGTCGTTCTCTTCCTTTACGGGCTTTCGCGGCGGGGCGGGGGAATGTCGACCCTTCATCTGCTCCTCGCGGGGGTCGCCGTCTCCTACTTCTTCTCGGCCCTTCTTCTCTTCATGCAGTACAAGGCGGACTTCACACAGACGTATCGTGTCGTCCGCTGGCTCATGGGGAGGCTCGAGTCGATCGGCTACGCGGGGTCTCTCACGATCCTCCCCGCGTTCCTCGTCGGCGTGGTTGTTCTCCTATTCTATAGGCGGGAGCTGGATCTTCTCGCGACGGGAGACGAGCTGGCGAGAAGCCGCGGGGTCCCGGTGGACACCGTTCGGGTCCACCTCTTCCTCGCGGCGTCGTTCCTCACCGCGACGGCGGTCGCGGCGTGCGGCCCGATCGGTTTCGTGGGGCTGGTCGTTCCGCACGTTCTCCGCATGGTGCTCGGGCTCGCGCACGGGCCGCTCGTCGCCGGGTCGGTTCTCGTCGGAGGACCGTTCCTGGTCGTCTGCGACGCGATCGCCCGCAACGTCGTTCCGGAGAGCGAGCTCCCCGTCGGCATCGTCACCGCGCTTCTCGGCGGCCCCTTCGTCCTCTGGCTGGTCGTGCGGCGGCGCGACTAGGTGCGCGGCGCGGGCGCGAGCCGCCCCACCGCGCGATACGCCCCCGCCGCCCGGCGTCCCTTCGGGCGGGAGTGCGCGGCCTCGCATGTCTTGAAAAATCAATCGATTGCGTGCAGCCTTCCGATCCCGCGGCTGCGGCCGATAATCGGATCGGAGCGCGGGGCGCTCGCGCTTGCGACGAAAAAGGAGGTCGTCCAACGATGAGCCCGATCGAGAAGGTCGAAGCCGAGGTCTCCCGCCTGGCCAGGCACGAGAAGGCGCGGTGTATCCTGTTCCTGGTTCTGGTCGCTCTTCTCTCGGTGGTGGTGGTCTCCCGCTACCTGCAGGGCAGCCTCGCCCTGAAAGACCCTGCCGGGGCCGCCACGGAGATCCTCGCCACGCTCGGTCTGTTCGGGCTTCTTGCTCTCTTTTCTTTCCAGGGGTACGCGCGGAGCCGGGCGCTGCGGAAGACGAAGGGCTTCGTTCTGGAACTCCTCGAACAGCACCAGGCGGAGCTGGAAGAGACATGCCGCGCGAAAAGCCACTTCCTCGCCAACATGAGCCATGAGATCCGCACGCCGCTTACCGGCATGATGGGAATGACGGAGCTCGTGCTGGACACCGATCTGACGAAGGAGCAGCGCGAGTACCTGACGATTGCGATGAAGTGCTCGGACTCGCTCCTAGGACTCGTCAACGAGCTTCTCGACTTCGCGCGGATCGGGGCGCAGAGAATCCAAATCGAGCACGTCGAGTTCGACATGCGGGCGCTCCTGGAGGACATCGGGGATTCCCTTGCGTTCCGAGCGACGGAGAAGAACCTGGAGCTCGCCTGCCACGTCTATCCCGACGTGCCGAACTGGATCAAGGGAGATCCGGGACGACTGCGGCAGGTTCTCGTCAACCTGATCGGAAACGCGATCCGCTTCACCGAACGGGGCGAGGTGGTCCTGACGGCGCGAACGGAGAAGCTGGAGGACAGAACCGCTTCGGTTGTTTTCGTGGTCGCGGACACGGGGGTCGGGATCCCCGAGAAGATCCGGGAGACGATCTTCGACCGATTCACGCAGGCCGATGCGAGCTCCACCCGCCGCCACGGGGGGGCCGGGCTCGGGCTTGCGATCTCCAAGGAGCTGGTCGGGCTGATGGGGGGAGAGATCTGGGTGGACAGCAGGGAGGGGATGGGGAGCACCTTCCACCTCCGTCTGCCGTTCGAGCTCGGCGGTGTGGCGCCCGCCAAGGTGAAAAGAGCGACGACGGCGCTTCGGGACGCGCGTTTCAATCTGGGCGGGAGGCGCGTTCTCGTCGTGGACGATAACGCGACAAACCGGCTGATCCTGGAGAAGATGTTGAGGCCGTGGGGCGTCGAGGTCGAGACGGCTTCATCCGGATCGAGCGCTCTCGCGGCGATGCGAAAGGCCTCCACGTCCGCGCGGCCGTTCGACCTCGTCATTCTGGACGTGCAGATGCCCTGGATGGA
>JBDRFQ010000165.1:0-2513 GCA_043818685.1 Candidatus Eiseniibacteriota bacterium | reverse complement strand
CCAGCCACCCGGGGCGGCCGCGGACTTTTTGGAAACTTATGGTTGACAGCCGCACCCCCCGGAGTATAGTGACGCGCTAACTTGCCGGGGGGGTGATCCCCCGGGCCGCGTCGTGCTCCAGGGGAGAACGGCGAGGTTCTTTGATACTTGGGATTTGGACAACGCATTCAGGCAGGCGCCTGGGTGTTAGGCCGAATCTTCTCCGGCCCCGCGATGGGGCAGTTGGGTTCGGCTCCGCCGGGGAGGACCCGGCCTGATTCCGGGGAGCTATCGCCCGTCCCCCTCTGGGGAGGACGGGAACTCGAAGCCGGATTCGGGGGAGTTCCCAACCGGGAAGCCCGTGTATGGGAGCGAACCCTGGGCCCGGCGGCGGGTCGATTAGAGACCAAGAGATGCCTCTGTCCGAATGCCAAGGATCTCGTTGAAAGGAGGTGATGAGGGAGGCGAATGTCTCGATCCCACCGAGACCCACAGAGGCGCGAAAGCCTCGGTTGGAACTCGGAGGGAACTGTGATCCATGCCTCCCGAGTCGGTTTCTGGAAGTCGGCCCCCCGCAGAGGCGGGGGAACTCAGAATCGCGTCTCGGCATGGATTGGGGTATGTTGTCCGGAATGGGGAGTCTCACCCCGCTACGGACAGGGCTTCCGGGCGGTCGGATCGCCCGGTGGCAAGCCCCGCGGATCCTCGAAGATTAGGGTGGGATGCCGTGGGGATTACTAGGTATCAAGCAGTGGAGGAGCAATGAAGAAGCTCGGCATCTTTACCATGGCGCTGCTCTTCCTTGCCGGCTCCGCGGGCCTGGCCGTTGCGGGCTCCGTGAACTCCGGTGACGATGAGAGCAGCGCGCAGACGATTACCATCAGCGGCAGCATCGAGCTGACGGGGTACGTACGCACCGAGGAGATCAACGAGATCCTCGACGGTGCGGGTTGGGCTTTCACCGGCGGAGTCGGCCCCGTGGCCGATTCCTCGGACTTTGCGGCCGGCGATGCCGGCTGGACGGCCCAGGTGAAGGTCCGCTTCGATATCGGCCTGGCTGAGAAGGTCAGCGCCGTCATCGAGCTTGGGAACCGCGACCTCGGCGGAAACGGACACGTTGCGAATGCCAGTTTCTTTGGCAGCGCCCCGGCCGCCCAGTTCGTGACCTTCCTGAAGGGTTACATTCGGGTCGATGAGTTCCTGTACCAGCAGCTGTCGTTCCAGCTCGGCTGGCAGGACTTCCACCTGAGCCTCCGCGGGGACGGGAACTCCTTCCTCGTGGACCTGACCGAGTCGGAGCTGGCCTTCATGTCTTCGATGCAGGAGAACTATGCGGGCCGGGTGTACGGCTACGGGCAGAACACGGCGCCGCCGTTCCTCTTCTCTCGGGAGAAGGACAACCACGTCGGCGGCTTCCGTCTCACCTACAACGACCAGGACCAGCTGTACGTCGACTTCTTCGCGTTCAACATTCGCGAGGATGACGCCGTGACCGCGGGGACCGATCACGAGGACGAGCTCTTCTACGGGATCAACGTTGACTACAACCTTGACACCGCAGGGGATCGCCGCTCGCTGGTCAATGCGATCTTCGCCATGTTCAGCAACGACCAGAACGCCAACCGGGTGTACAGCATCGGCGCCGGGATTGACTACTGGTGGGAGCAGCTCGAGCTCTTCGGCGAGATCCACGGGCAGTTCGGGGACTACGCCGCGCTGAACTCCGCCGAGACTAGCGTCTTCGGGACGGCCATCCTGAACGGCAAGAGGATCGACCAGAAGGCCTACGGCGGTTACGTCGGTGGCCGCTACGAGTTCGAGAGCGAGTGGAAGCCGTACCTCGAGCTCTCGTTCTGGTACCTCACCGGTGACGACGGCCAGCGTGACGACGACAACGAGGACTTCGTGTCGTACGAGAATGTCAACGACGCGATGATCATCGAGGGGTCTCTCCTCGGTCTCGACGTGGATTCCAACTACTGGGCCCTCAAGCTCAAAGGTGGCATCACCACGTCGCTCGACAAGCCGGAGGACTTCGACGTCGCCGTCTTCTACGGCCACTTCCAGACCACGGAGGATGTGGATCGCGCCGGGACGTTCACCAACGACGTGGCGCACTCCAACATCGATCAGAACCTGGGCGACGAGATCGACCTGGCCGCCACTTGGCGGTACAGCGAGTCTCTCACCTTCGAACTCAAGGCCGGTTTCCTCTTCAACGGGGACTTCTGGGGCAACAAGCCCGCAACCGGTTTCGTGGGCGGGTACGCCTCGGGCGATGACTCGATGCAGCTCTACACCTTCACCACGGACCTGAAGTTCTAGGCCCGCGGCAAGGCAGAGTGCAGCAACAAGAGGGGCCGTCCCGCAAGGGGCGGCCCCTCCTCTTTTCAGTTCCTAGTTCCTAGCCCTCGCGCCATTCGGCGCTCACAACCGCCCTTCCCGGGAATCACGTGACGGCGGCGCCCGCTCGTTCCCGTTCCCGTTCCCGTTCCCGTTCCCGAAACGGCGTCCGTGCTCGACATCCCCTCGCC
>JBDRFQ010000164.1:0-2256 GCA_043818685.1 Candidatus Eiseniibacteriota bacterium | reverse complement strand
GACCTCCTCGAGGCGATCGCCGAGTACCGCGCCGCGTTGGCCATCGATCCGGACGCCCCGCAGGCGGCCGAGCTCGCGAGCGAGGCGACCGAGCGGCTCAACCGTTCGGCGGCGAGGAGCCGCGAGGTGAGCGAGCGGCTCACGCGCGGAATCGAGTACCTCGCCCTCTCCGACTTCGCGCGGGCGCGCGCGGAGTTCGAAAACGCCCTGGAGATCGAGCCGGAGAATGCCGATGCGAAGAGGTATCAGGTGCGGACCGACTCGCTCGTCGCGCTTCGCGTCGACCTCCTCGTGGAGGAGGGGAACTGGTTCCGCGACCGCGGCAGGCCGGAGACGGCGATCGAACGCTACGGCGAGGCGCTCGCCCTCAGGCCGGACCGGGACGATCTGGCGAGAGAGACGGCACGCCTCCGCGCGCCCGCCCCTGCCGACCAGGGCACGCAGACCGCTGCCGCGCCGGCGGCGGAGGAGCGCGAGGCGCGGCCGCTCACCCAGGACGAGCTCCGCGAGGCGGAGCGGATGTATCGGTCGGGGCTCGACGCCTTCAAGGCGGGCCGGTACGAGGAGTCGATTCGCTACCTCGAGTTCGTCTACGGGCTCTCGACGGAATACGAGAACGTGGAGTCGTATTTGAAGCAAGCCCATCTCTTCCTGGGCATGGATCTCTACACCGCCGGCCGGCTCGATGAGGCGATCCGGAGCTGGGAGCGGATTCTGGAGGTCGATCCCGCCGACGAGAAGGCGCTTTCCTACCTGGGGAGGGCGAGGGCCGAGATCCGGAAAACCCAGGCCCTCCCGGCGGGGAAACCGTGAGATGAAGAGCGAGAAACGGATGTTCATCAGCCTGAAGTGGATCTTCGCGATCTCGGTGGGCGCGCTCCTTTCCGTGCTGACGCTCGCGTCCGGCCGGATCATCATCGAGCGCGAGCGCGCGGTTCTGGAGGAAGAGACGCGGAGGAGGCTTCTCGCCCAGTGCCGGAACCTCGCGTCGCTCAGCTCCTCCCCGCTTCTCGATGAGTACCCCGAGTTCGTTCTCCATCCGCTGGTCAAGGACATCCTCGAGGAGAACGCGGAGCTCGCCTACGCGGTCGTCGTCGACCGGGAGGGGAGAATCCGCGGCGACACGGACCTCAGGAAGGTCGATCAGCCCTTTGAGGACCGGCCGGGGCTCGCCGCCTTCGCCGTCGATCTCCCCAAGGAGAGCCGGGAGGCCTTCCGGCAGGACGACGAGATCATCGAGGTGTCCGTGCCCATTCTCTACCGCGACGGATCCCTCCTCGGAAACGTCCACCTCGGGATGCGGAAGGAGCACGTGAACCGGGTGATCGCGGACGCGCAGAAGAGCACCCTGCGGGTCGTCTTCGGCGCGCTCGCCGTCGGGCTCCTGTTCACGGTTCTCCTCACCTCGCGCATCGTGCGCCCGATCAACCAGCTCACCCGGGGAACCGAGGAGATCGGACGGGGCAACCTCGACTACCGGATCGATGTGAAGAGCCGCACCGAGGTGGGCCGCCTCGCGAGTACGTTCAACGAGATGACGACGCGCCTCAAGGAAGCGCAGAAGGTCCTCATCGAGCGAGAGCGACTGAACCGCGACCTCGAGATCGCCCACGAGATCGAGGAGAAGCTCCTTCCCCGGCCGAACCTCCAGGTCCCCGGCTACGACATCGCCGGGTTCCATCAGTCGGCGCGCGTCGTGGGAGGGGACTACTACGATCTCATCCCGATCGACGAGGATCACACGGGGATCACCGTGGCGGACGTGGCGGGGAAGGGGATTCCGGGCCTCGTCGTGATGGCGATGACGAGCGCGCTCCTCCGCTCCCACGCCCCCCGCCACCGCTCGCCGGCGGAGATGCTCTCCAAGCTGAACGCGATGCTCCTGCCCAACATGCGCCGCGGCATGTTCATCACGATGTTCTACGGGATCCTCCATCTCCCCAGCGGGCGGTTCTCCTTCGCCGGAGCGGGGCACAACCCGCTGGTCCATTTCCGCGCGGACACGGGACTCCAGAGCCTCGTCGGGACGAAGGGAATCCCCCTCGGGCTCTATCCGGAAGAGCGCTTCGCCGGGAGGATCGCCGACCAGAGCATCGTCCTCGCGCCGGGGGACGGGTTTCTCCAGTACACCGACGGCGTGAGCGAGGCGACGAACCCGGAGTTCGCGGAGTTCGGCATCGACGGTCTTCTCGAGATCGCCCGCCGGGAATGTGGCCGCGGCTCGCGAGAGATCGTCGAGGCGGTTCTGGAAGGGGT
>JBDRFQ010000163.1:0-17708 GCA_043818685.1 Candidatus Eiseniibacteriota bacterium | reverse complement strand
GGAGCGCGAAGGCGAGGTCGATCGACTCCCCATAGTACTCGTGCTGCGGCGGGTAGCGGAGCTCGTACCAAGGCCCGTAGTACGGCTCAAGCCCCCATCCCCACACGGCGTCGTCGTTCCAGTGCTCGACCGAGGTCTTCCATCCCCAGAAGGCGTCCGGGTCGTGCGGGCGCGCCTGGACGTCGAGCCAGTAGACGATCCCGCTGTCCGGCCGCCCGACCTGGTGGAACGCCTCGCTGATCGGAACCTGAAAGTGGTAGAGCCAGCAAATATGGTCGCCCGGCCACGTGTAGTTGTCGGGCGGGTCCATCCATCCCTCTGCCAGGGAGTCGGCCCAGATCTGCACCTCGTAGGCGGCGGCGGGGTAGTGCCAGACCCAGAGAACGTCGCCCGGAATGCTGTACCCGTCCGGGTTCACCCAGGCGGGAATGTCCTCGTGGAAGCTCACCGTGAAGTCGACCGCCCGGGGATCCTGGTTCCACGGGAGGTAGTCGTTGAGCCACGACGCCCAAACGTAGATGTCCGTGATCCATCCGGGCATCTCGCAGAAGAAGTCGTCCGCCAGCACGAACTGCTCGGTCCCGTTGACGTCGATTCCGGTGGTCATGAGATCCGGCCGCTGGATCCACTTGAAGGAATACTCCTCCTCGATCGTGACCTCGTAGTCCTCGACCTCGCCGTCCTGCGCGGGGCCGACGAACGGGAGCGGCCCCGATGTGTTGAAGCGGAAGCGGGCGAACGTCTGGCCCGGAACGGCGGTGGCCGGTACGGTGTAGGTGATCGTGAAGAGCCCGCCCGGGGTCCAGAGCCCGGCCGCGATCCGGTCGCTCACAGGGGTCCAGTTCCCGTCCTGGCCGAAGTCGATCCAGGCGTCGATGAAGCCCGCGATTGAGGTCACGACGTCCACGGTCGCGCCCATGCCCGGAACGATCGGCGAGGTGAAGATCACGCCATCCTCGTCGTCGAAACCGTCGTTGTCGTCGCCGAGCGCGTTCGGGTCGGGCTGGCCGTTCGGTTCGCCGTCGATACCCGCCCCCATGAGGGTGCCGGCCACGATCACGTGCCTGGCGCCGTTGCTCCCCCCGAGCGTCGGGTAGGTCGGATCGGGCGCGTCGCCCCAATCGAGCTCCACAGTGCTCGGCCCGGTGATCACGAACGCGAGGTCGATCGACAGGCCGGCCATCTCATGCGGCGGCGGGTAGATCAGCTCGTACCACGGCCCCGGGTACGGCTCCTCGCCCTGCCCCCAGACCGCGTCGTCGTTCCAGTGGTCGAGAGAGGTCTTCCAGCCGAACTGCACCCCGGGCTCGGACGGGAACACCTGAACGTCGAGCCAGTAGACCATCGGTTCGTCCGGGGTTCCCTGCTGCCAGAACGCGTCGGCCTCGTCGATGAAGAAGTTGTACTGCCAGCAGACGTGGTCGCCGGGGAACTGGTAGTCGTCGGGGGGCGTCATCCACCCCTCGTCGATGTTCTCCGCGTATCGCCTGGCAGTGTACATCCCGGGCCCGAACATCATGATCCACTCGACCGGTCCCGGCATGCTGTACCCGGTCGGGGAGAGCGACTCCGGAATGTCCTTGTGGAAGCTGAGGACGAAGGTCGGGTTCGGATCGACGTAGTCGTTGTGCCAGGAGCCCCAGATGTGGATGTCCGTGATCGGTCCGTTCTGGGTGCACTCGAAGTCGTCCGCGAGAATATACGGGTGGCTCGCGTTGACGTCGATTCCCGTCGTGTTGAGGTCCGGGAGCTGCGCCCACTTGGCCGGCTGAGACGGATCCCAGTCGGCGGCCGCTTGCCCGGCGATGACGACCGCGACGGCAACAGCCAGCAATGCCAACGGTTTTCTCATGCCTTGCCCTCCTCGACCGCGCGGACGCACGGCCTTGTTTCGAAGCCCGCCGTTCTCTCGACAGTTCGTTCGGGTTGAAGTTGGGTGTCCGGTTCGGCCCGCGACATCGTGCGCATTATAGCACGCCCGGCTCCGGAATCCAAGAGAATCGGGGTCGCCGGCTCGATCCGCGCGCGCGCCTCCCCGCCGCGCTTCTCCGGCGGATCGCAGCAGAAGGGAGGTTGTGATACCGGTTCTAGTGTCGTGTCCCAGAAGTACCTTGTCAATCTGGGTGAGCAATCGTGGTTCCCGGCTAGGCGCGACGACGACGGCGTATCAAGGAGATACGCCGAGGAGGAGCAACGCAGCCGGGGGCCGCGAGGGCCAGCCAGGGGGGAAGGTATTTCTGGGACACGACACTAGTAGCTGAACTTGCCGATCTCGACCTTCCCCCGGAAGACCCAGTAGATCACCGTCGTGTACGCGAGAACGAACGGCATCACGATGAACGCGATGAGCCGCATGATCGAGAGCGTCTTCTGGGACGAGGCGGCGTTGTGGATGTTCAGGCTCCACTCGGGATTCAGGCTCGAGACGACGAGGTTCGGGAAGAGGCCGACCCCGAAGAGGAAGACGAGCGCCGCGATCGTCGCCGCCGAGGAGAGAAACGCGTAGCCGGGCCGCCCCACGTAGAGCGCCCGGGGAATGTTGGCGATCGCGAGCACGTTCAGCACGACCACCGCCCACGCCCACGGGATGCTCCGGAAGCTCGCGATCACGCCCGGATGGGCCGCGAGCGTGAAGATCGTCGTGAGGAGATACAGCACGAGAAAGGCCCCGAACGCGTGCCACATCCAGGAGCGGATCCTCTTCTGCAGATCTCCCTCGGTCTTCAGGTAGAGGTAAATCGAACCGTGCATGGCGAAGAGCGAAACGGCAAAGAGGCCGACGAGGAGCGGGTACGGACGAAGAAGCCCGAAGAACGTCCCGGCGAACTCCATGTCGGGCCCGATGGGAATCCCCCGGATCGAGTTCCCGATCGCCATGCCGAAGAGGAGCGTCGCGGCCGCGCTCGAGGCGAAGAACGCCGCGTCCCAGAAGCCCCTCCACCGGGGCGAGTCGAGCTTGCTCCGGAACTCGATCGAGACCGCCCGGAAGATCAGCGCGAAGAGGAGAAGCATGAACGCGAGGTAGAAGCCGGAGAAGACGGTCGCGTAAGCGTGGGGAAACGCCGCGAAGAGGGCGCCCCCGAACGTCACCAGCCACACCTCGTTCCCGTCCCAGAGAGGGCCGATCGAGTTGAGAAAGACCCGTCTCTCGCGGTCGCCGCGGGCGAAGAGGTGCAGGATTCCGACGCCGAGATCGAACCCGTCGAGAACGGCGTACCCGGTGAGAAGGATGCCGAGCACCACGAACCAGAAGACGTTGAGATCCATCTCTTCCTCCTACCTCTCCGGACCGGCCGAACCGGTCAGCGAGTCGCCCGCTTCCCTCGACGCCGCCCTGAAGAAACCCTTCCCCGGAAGTCTATCCGGCGGAAGCTCCGAGACCTCCTCCGGCCCCTGGCGGATCTTCCGGTCCATCACGTAGATCCAGATCAGGAAGAGGAACAGATAGACGACGGAGTAGAGCACGATCGATCCGAGCACATGGGAGGCGGGGACGGACTTGGAGACCGCGTCTCTCGTGCGGAGGAGTCCGTAGACGATCCACGGCTGGCGCCCGAACTCGGCGGCGAGCCACCCGAGCTGGTTGGCGAGGTACGGACCGACCACCGCGAAGACGAAGACCCAGAGGAGCCGCCTTTTGTCGAAGAGCGTCCCGCGCCACAGGAAGAACGCGGCGAGGAGCGTGAGCGCGATGAAGAAAATGCCGAGGGCGACCATCGCGTGGTACGTCTGGAAGCTGACCACCACGGGAGGCCAATCCTCGCGCGGGAATCGGTCGAGCCCCGGAACCGGCTTCGAGGCGTCCCAGGAGATCAGGAAGCTGAGGAGACCGGGGATCCCGATTCCGGCCTCGACCTTCTCCTTCTCGTCATTCGGGAAACCGAGCATGTAGAGCGTGGCCCCGCCGTTCGTCGTCCGGTAGATCCCCTCGAACGCCGCCATCTTCGCCGGCTGCGTGGCGGCGACGGTCTTCGCCTGATCGTGCCCGGAAACGAGCTGGAGGAGCGAGAAGACCGTCGCGACGACGAGCGCGATGGCGAACGTCTTCTTGGCGAAGTCGAAATGCCTGTTCTTGAGAATGTAGTACGCGGCGATGCTCATCGCGAAGAAGCTGCCGAGGATGAACGCGCCGATCAGCACGTGGCCGAGACGGTTCATGCTGGAAGGATTGAACACCACGGCCCAGAAGTCGGTGAGCTCGGCGCGGGCGAAGATCCCCTCGCCGACCACCTCGTAGCCGGCGGGGGTCTGCTGCCAGGAGTTCGCGACGACGATCCAGACCGCCGAGAAGATCGATCCGAGGGAGACCATGATCGTCGAGAAGAGGTGCATCCTCGGGGAGACCTTGTCCCATCCGAAAACGAGAACGGCGAGAAAGCCGGACTCGAGGAAGAACGCGAAGATTCCCTCCGCGGCGAGGGCGGAACCGAAGATGTCCCCCACGAAACGCGAGTACGTCGCCCAGTTCGTGCCGAACTGGAACTCCATCACGATGCCGGTGGCGACCCCCATCGCGAAGTTCACCGCGAAGATCTTGGTCCAGAAGCGGGCCATCGCCTCGTACTGCCGGTCCCTGGTCTTGTGGTACATCCCCTCCATGAAGACCATGAGGGCGCCGAGGCCGATCGTGAGCGGCGGAAAGATGTAGTGGAACATGATGGTCAACGCGAACTGGGCTCGCGAGAGCAGAACGACATCGAGATCCATGGGGCCTCACCTTCCTTTCCCGCCGGCGCGGAGAGCGTAGCGGAAGCATTCGGCCGGCCTCAAGGGGAGAGTGGGGGACGCGGCCGCGCGTGCCCTTCCGCGCGGGGCTTCAGGGTGCTACTCTCCACCCGGAGACGATGAAGAAACCCTACTATCTCTCTCTGAAGCCGCTCGTGGCGTGGAAGGACGCGGAGCACCCGTGCGCGTGGGCGCGGCGCTTCGGGCGCGAGGCTCCGCTCGAGCTCGAGATCGGCTTCGGGAACGGCTCCGCGCTCGTCGGCCGCGCGAGGGAGAATTCGGAGCGCGACTTCATCGGCGTCGAGGTCCTCTGGGAATCCGTGAAGCGGGCCCTTCGCCGAGCGGCGCGGGTCGGCGTCTCGAACGTGGCCGTCGTGCAGGCGCCCGCGCGGCCGTTTCTCGACCGGATGGTCGCTCCCCGCTCGCTCGCACGCGCGACCTGCCTCTTCCCCTGCCCGTGGCCGAAGGAGCGTCACGCCGCGCACCGTCTCTTCTCGAGCGTGTTCCTCGGCGTTCTGAACAGCCGTCTCGTCGACGGAGCAGAGGCGGAGATCGTCACCGATTTCGATCCGTACCGCGAGTGGCTGCTCGAGCAGGTGCCCGGGTCCGGCTTCGAGGCGCGCTGGGAGGAGATCCCCGCCACCTATGACACGAAGTACGAGCGAAAGTGGAGCGACCTCGGGCAGGAGCGTTTCTCCCGGGTCGTCCTCGCCAAGCGGGAGCACATCGCCGCTCCCCTGAAGAGGGATGAGACGATGAGGATTCACTCGATCGATCGTTTCGATCCGGAGGGCTTCGAGCCGCGGGGCGTGACCGGCGACCCCACGGTTCAATTCAAGGAGTTCCTCTACGATCCGCTCCGTAGGAAAGGGATGGTCCGGGCGTTCGTCCTCGAGGAGGAGTTCCGCCAGCACTTCTGGATCGAGGTGGTCGAAGTGGAGGGGCGCTGGAAAATACGGCCTGCCGAGGGGTCGGGCGTTCTTCCGACGGCCGGCGCGCAGATCGCGCTCGACCTGGTGAGGGACGCGGCCTCCGCCTGAACCCGCGCGGGCTCGGCGGACCGGGGTCTCCCTCGGGACCCGAAAGCGCGGAGATCCTCGAACGGCGGGTCCTGTCGGCGGCTGTCCGCTCGGTGCTCACCAGGCGCCCGAGCGCGCCAATCGGCTGCGCGCCTCGCGGACACCTGCCGCCGCCACCCGCCGTGGCTCAGAACCAGCTTCCCCATTCACATCTGCAGAGGAAGCCGATCCAGGAGGGCAATCGCCCGGAATGGGGCGTCTTCTCTTACCAGCGAGGCGGACCGGGGTCTCCCGAGGGATCGCTCCAACAAGACCAGGTACCCGCTCCCTCGATTGCGGAGGAAAGCTACCGATTCCACTCCGAGCGGGAGCGGGGGGCGCCCTCGCAGGGCCGTGGAGACGGAGCTGGGTACCCGCTCCCTCGACCACGGGGATTGTCAGGTACTCCTGGCAATCCCCCACACGGGAGCGGGTGGCGGAGCGACTCGAGCCGAGAGCGCGCGGTGCGCGCTCGGAGGCGTGTCCTGAGAGGGCGCCCCCCGGTCCCGCGCCCCCCTGCGCAGCGGGTCCCGAGGGCGATCCCGGTCCGCCGAGCCCTACCCCATTGTGACCATCGCCACGCCCACTACCCCGAGGAAAAGCCCGGCGATCCGCTTCCGCGTGACCGCCTCGCGCAGGATGAGCGCGGCGAAGACGAACGTCCAAAGGGTCGAGGTCTGGTTGAGCGCGGCCGCGATCGAGGCCTGCGTGTACTTCATCCCGGCGAGCCAGAAGAGCAGGGAGACGTACGTGCCCATCAGGGTGGCGGGGATCATCACGGGCCAGACGCGCCGGTTTCTGAGCGAGGCGAGCGCCGCCTTCCTGTCCGAGAGAAGCGGGAGGAGGAGGAATGAGGCGACGACCCCGCCGACCAAGCGCCACGTGCTCGCCCAGATCAGCGGATAGCCGCCGAGAACCGGCTTGATCATCACGATGGCGACCGCCTGGGTCGAGGTCGCGAGAAGCCCGAACCCGATCCCCGCGGCGAGAGTCCGCCCGGGGATCTCGCCCTTCGGTCCCCTCATCCATCCCACCGAAAGCACCGCGCTCAAGATCAGAAGCACGCCGACGATCTGGACCGCGCCCATCCTCTCGCCGAGAAAGAGGAACGAGAGAAGGATGATGAACGGGCTGTACGAAGTCGTGATGATCGCCTCCAGGCTCGCCCCCACGCGGTTCAGCGTCATGAAGAAGAGGGTGTCCGAGATCCCGATCCCGATGACGCCGCTCGCGAGAAGGAGTGCGTAGTCGCGCGCGCCGATCGACGAGGGGGAGGGCCCTCCCACGAAGAAAAGCGTGGCGGCGAAGAGGGCGAGGGCCACGACGTTCTTGAACAGATTGAGGGCGACCGCGCCGACGCTGTAGCCGGACTTCCGAAAGAGGACGACGGCGACCGCCCAGCAGACCGGGGCGGCGAGGGCGAAAGCCTCCCCGACGAACGGGATCTCGGCCATGGTGCGACCGCCTCGTGAATGCGGGCCGAGGCCCGTGCGCGACCGGCGGAGGCCGGCCGCCGCTCGGCGCGCCGGCCTCCCTCGCGGGGCATTCTCTCTTGGGGGCGTGCCTTTTGTCGAGAGGGGGATGAGGTCTCTCTCGCGCGGAAACGGCGGCCGCGAGGACTCCCGAGGACCCGGGGGGACGGGGCGGCCCGGGGAGCGCGCGGCGCCCGGCGTCCGCAGCAGAACCCGCGAGCGGGGTCCGGGCTACCGGGTCAGACGAACGGCGATCTCGCGGGCCAGCCGGTGGAAAACGTTCTCCAGCTCGTTCGCGTCGGGCGTGAAGAAGAACGCCCCTTGAGGCTCGTCCGGATCGTAGTTCTCGTTCACGATCGTCTCGCCCGGGTGGAGCGGGTCGTCGGCGTAAGGGACGTTCGCCAGCTCGACGAGAAGGGGGACGTCCGGCTGGTGCCACTCGTCCTCGCCTGGGCTCCCGAGCGCGATGACGAAGATCGCGATTCCGCTCTCGCGGGCGCTCTCCGCGGCGACGCGCGTCTGCTCGCGCGCCGCATCGAGGATGTTCCAGTTGTTCGCCTCGCGCCCGTCCGGCAGGAAGTCCGGGTTCGGGATCCCGAGCCACTCGTGGATCCGGTACGGATCCTGAAGGCCCTTCTCCGGGGGATCGCCGCCGTGGTCGTTCGGGTTCTGGTACCCGCCGATCACCGCGTCGAGCGGGTTTCCGTCGATCGTGAAGATGTCGCGGAACGACGTCGGCCGCCCGTCGGTGAAGAAGATGATCGCGCGGAACGCCGTGGGGTTTGCCTCTCCCGCGAGCTCATCCCTCGCCGCGTTGAGGGCGTGCCCCGCGGTCGTGTTCCCCAGAGCGGTGAACCCGGAGATCGCCGTGATCATCGGCGTCTTGAAGTGATACCCGAGGTGGAAGAGGGTCAGGCGGCCCGACGCGAAGCGGACGAGGGCCATCATGTCCATCGTGTCGTCGAAGAAGTCGACGAACTGGATCGCCCCGCTTCGGAGGGCGGCGATCGCGTTGCCGCGGCTCATCGAGAGCGAGGTGTCGAGAACCAGCGGGAGGCGGAGGGGGCGCCGGGTCGCCTCCGCCTCCGCGGAGACGTTCACCTGGGAGATGCCGACCAGGCGCATCAGGGTCGTCGGCATCACCGCGTTCCCCTGAACCTGAATCCGCGGTTCGGCCGGATTCGGGATGAACGACACGGAGAACGAGTGTCCTGACGTGCCCATGAACCCCGGGGCGAAGTTCATTCCCGCGAAGTTCATCGCGGTGTTCTCGGCGAAGACCTCTCCCCGGGGGAGGACGCGCGCCCCCGCGAGCGCCCCGCCGTCGACGGCGCTTGCGAGACGGGCCCTGACCGCGTACATCCTCCCAAGGTCGAGCGCCAGGCCGGCGATCGCGATCGCCCCCGTCAGGGCGACGGCGGAGAAGATAAGGGCCTGCCCTGCGCGCTTCCGCCCCGCGGGCCTCCCCCTCGGTCCGTTCTCGGAGAATCGCATCGTTTCCTCGCTTCCTCTCGTTCCTCTCTCCGGTCAGAACGCGGCCATTCCGTGAAGCACGAGCGAGTTCGAGCCCCCGATGGAGAGCGAGCCTGCGAGGGGCTCCTGCTGCGAGAAGACCTCGACCCCCCAGAGGCTCATGCCCGGAGGGAGCGTCATGCCGTTCGGCACGGTCGCAAGCGCATCCGGCTGGTTCCCCAGGAGCGACCCGAAGGCGCTCAGCCGCGAGAGCCCCCCGCGCGCCTCCTGGCGGATGATGACCGGGTCCCCCTCTCCGGGCCGCTGGATCTCGGTCAGGATGATCCTCCCCTTCGGGCCGTCCAGCTCGAGATTGCCGTCGGCGTTCCCCATCGCGTCGAAGGTCGCCTCGAAGCTCGCGCCTCGGGAGAGGAACGCCGCCGCCTCCCGGGAGAGGTGCGTGAGGGTCACCTCCCGATAGAGAAAGAGACCGAGCTCGACCATGCCGAGGAAGAGCCCGAGAACGATCGGGAGGATGAGGGCGAACTCGAGCACCGATTGGCCTGCGCGCCCTCGCGCCGCGATCCGCCTACCGCGAGAGCCCTGTGCCGCCTCCGGCGTGATCGAGCGTCTCATGAGTGAGTACCTCCCTCAGCCTAAGTCCCAGGGAACGGCTCGTTTCTCGAAATCATGTAGACCGTGCAAGGATAGGCGCCGTCCGGAAACACCGGCCGGACCAACGGGGTCAGGATGTCGATCTCGTAATCGACCCGGATCGTGACGAGATCCCCCGGGCCTCCCGGGCTTCCGGCGCCGCCCGGGCCGATGATCGAGATCTGGTCCGGCGTCACGTGAAGCCCCGGAGCGACGGTCTGGATGCGGTGGATGATCGATTCGATCCGGTCGAGGTACTCGCCCGGGTGGTCCGGGTCGGGGAGAACGTTGCCGGTCACCGTGAGGCGGGACGCCTCCCGCACGGCGCTCTGCAGCGTGAGCTGGATGTAGAGGATCCGGCCGAAGTCGAAGACCCCGAAGAAGAGAAGGAGCATGAGCGGGAGCACGAGGCTGAACTCGATGAGGGTGCTCCCGCGGGTGCCGGGTCTTCTCGCTTGGAGCGATGAGTGTGCCGCCATGTCCGCCCCCGACCTTTCCGCCGCTCCTCCGCGAGGGATGCGGCTGAAACTCTTTTCTCCCCTTGGAGTTGCGCCCCCGCACCGCCCGGTTCCGATGCCGAAAGCCCCACGCGGACCCTGATCGATCGGGCATGGGGACCTGAATCGAAGCCGCCTCGAGCAGCCGAGGCCTGTGTGGTTTCGGGTCTCCCGGCCGGGCTTCACCCATCCCTGCCGAGCATCGCGGAACGTAGCAGAACCCCGGGAAGGCTGTCCACTAAGAATAGTGATTTCAATATATTGCGCTGACGTGGGGCGAGGGGCTCAACATCTGGGAGGGTGATCTTCCCGGTCGGTACGGATTCGGCCGGGACCCGGCCGGAGGGGAACCACCGCCCCCGAAGGGGGGCGAAGCGGTCGCGAGCAGGTGCGAGGGGTCGCCGACGCTCCGGCGGTGGCGCGGCCGATGCCCCTACGGCTCGCGGATCACGAGCATGCGGATCTCCGTCATCTCCTCCATCGCGAAGCGGATCCCCTCGCGCCCGATCCCGCTCTCCTTCACGCCGCCGTACGGCATGTGGTCGACGCGCCATGAGGGGACGTCCCCGATCACGACGCCGCCCACCTCGAGCTTCTCCCAGGCGCGAAGGGCCTTGTACAGGTCGCGCGTGAAGACCCCCGCCTGGAGGCCGTACACGCTGTCGTTCACCTCGCCCAGCGCCTCGTCGAACGACCGGAACGGCGAGAGAATCGCGACAGGCCCGAAAACCTCCTTCGCGCAGATCTTCTCGTCCTTGGGGACGTTCTCGAGGAGGGTCGCCTCGATCATCGCGCCACGGCGATTGCCCCCGGAGAGGATCCTCGCCCCGCGGCCGACCGCCGAGCGGATCCACTCCTCGATCCGCTCCGCCTCCTTCTCCGAGATGACCGGTCCGATGAACGTGCTCTCCTCCTTCGGGTCTCCCGCGACGAGGGCGCGCGCCGCCGCGACGAGCTTCTCGCGCAGCGCCTCGTAGATCGCCTCGTGGGCGAGGATCCTCTGCACGCTGATGCAGCTCTGCCCCGACTGGTAGAACGCGCCGACGACGATCCGCCCGACCGCGTCGTCGAGGTCGGCGTCCCGGTCGACGATGCAGGCCGCGTTTCCGCCGAGCTCGAGCACCACCTTCTTCCTTCCCGCGCGCGCCTTGAGGTCCCAACCGACCGCGGGGGACCCGGTGAAGCTGAGGAGCTTCAGGCGCTCGTCGGTCGTGAAGAGGCCGGCTCCTTCCCGCCGGCAGGGGAGGATCGAGAAGGCGCCCTTGGGAAGATCCGTCTCGGCGAGCACCTCGCCGATCACGAGCGCGCCGATCGGGGTGGGGCTCGCCGGCTTCAGAACGAACGGGCAGCCGACGGCGATGGCCGGCGCGACCTTGTGGGCCACGAGGTTGAGGGGGAAATTGAAGGGCGAGATGAACGAGCAGGGGCCGACGGGGAAGCGTTTCCACATCCCGCGGTAGCCGCGCGTGCGGGGGGAAATGTCGAGCGGCATCACCCGGCCGGTGTCGTTCGCCGTCTCGCGGGCGGCGATTCGGAAGGTGTCGATGAGGCGCGTGACCTCGCCCCGGCTGTCGCGGATCGGCTTTCCCGCCTCGATCGAGAGGATCCGGGCGAGCTCCTCGGCCCTCTCCCGGAAGCGGGCTGCGCAGTGGCTGAGGATCGCCTCGCGCCGGTCGGTGGGGAGCGCCGCCGTCTCCTCGGCGGCGCCCGCGGCGAGGCCGATCGCTCGGTCGATCGCTGCGGGGTCCGCGAGGGCAACCCGCGTCGCGACCTCGCCCGTGTACTTGTCCGTCACCTCGAGGTCGCGGTTCGGGGCGAGGGGCTCGTTGGCGAGATAGTACGGATACGATTCTTGCATCATGGCGGTCTCACCTCGAATCGGAGCGTCCCTTCGGGCGCGTCGCCTCCAGGAGGGACTTCCTCTTCTTCTCGGGGAAGCGCTCGATCGCGTAGCGGAGCGTCGTGCGCGGGATCCGCGGCCCGTGTTTCCGGAGCCAGCGCTCGAGCCGGGCCGCGTCGGCCTTCCCCGCCTCGCGGAGGACCCAGCCGACCGCTTTATGGATCAAGTCTTCTTCGTCCCCGAGGAGCCGCCCGGCGATCTCGTAAACGGCGCCGAGGTGCTTCCCCCGCCGCGCGTGCGGCACGAACGCGACGATCGCCGCGCGCCTCACCCAGAGACTCTTCGCCTCCGTCCACTCGGCCACTTCGGGAATCCGGTCGGGATGGTGGTCGAGAAGCGGGCCGAGAACCCGCGGCGCGAGCGTGTCCACCGCTGCCCAGCTCCCGCACGACTTCTCGAGCCACCCGCGGATCCGCGGGAGGAGGGAAGGCTCCGCCCCCTCGACGAAGGCGCCGACGACGGTGTAGCCGAGAGCGCGCGCCTCGAGGTGCGGATCCTTCGCGAGGAGATCGCAGAAGAGGACGGCGTCTCTCCAGCTCCAGATCCGGCGGGTTTCGCGGACGATCTCTTTCGCGAGGCGGTCCAAGACCGCCGCGCGGATCCCGAGAAGGTCGACCGGCTCCTTGAAGAAGCGCTGCCCCGCTGCGGCCCCGCTCGGATCGCGAAGGGAGCGGAGGACCCGGAGCGTCTCGCGCGCCTTCTTCCGGGGGTCGAGGGGGCCGGCGCCGGTCATTCTTCGCCGTTCTCCCGCGCGGGAGGCCGGTAGGACGTCCTGAGCGTCTTCCTCTCCTCGTGCCGCTCGACGGCGAGCTCGATCAGGCGGTCGATCAGCGCTCCGTATGACAGCCCCGACGCCTCCCAGAGCTTGGCGTACATGCTGATCGACGTGAACCCGGGGATCGTGTTCACCTCGCTGAGGAAGAACCGCTCGTTCTTCCGGTCCAGCAGGAAGTCGACGCGCGCCATCCCCGCGCAGTCGAGCGCGCGGAACGCGCGGACCGCCGAGTCGCGAACCTCCTCCGTCTTCTCGGGGGAGAGGGGCGCGGGGATGATCAGCTCGGACTCGGCGTCGATGTACTTGGCGTTGTAGTCGTAGAACTCGTTGCACGGGATGATCTCGCCGGGGACGGAGGCCTCCGGATCGTCGTTTCCGAGAACGCTCACCTCGATCTCTCTCGCGTCGATCGCCTCCTCGATGAGGATGCGGGTGTCGTATCGGCCCGCCTCCTCGATGGCGCGCTCGAGCTCCGCCCGGTTCTTCGCCTTGCCGATCCCGACGCTCGAGCCGAGGTTCGCCGGCTTGACGAAGCAGGGATAGCCGACCTTCTCTGCGTTGTTCAGAACCCCCTCTCGCTCCCGCTCCCAGCGCGTCCGCCGGATGAGGACCCAGTCCGGGACGAGAAGCCCCGCCGAGCGGAAGAGCCTCTTCATCATGTCCTTGTCCATCGCGACCGCCGATGAGGCGACGCCGCATCCTACGTACGGAATTCCGGCCAGCTCGAGGAACCCCTGCACGGTCCCGTCTTCTCCCTTCGGTCCGTGGAGGACCGGGAAGACGACGTCCAGTCGCTCGGGGACGCCGCCCGCGAGGGGAACGAGGGAGGAGCGCTCGCCGTCCGGAACGAGGGCGGTCGGCTGGTCGGGGAGGGCGGACGGGCCGCTCTCCGTCTCGGGCGCGGCGATGCCAAGGCGGATCTCCGCGCGCGAGGAGAGCATCGCGAGCGCGTCGGGGTGAAGAACCCAGCGCCCCGAACGCGTGATGCCGATCGGCACGACCTCGTACTGGCCGGACGCCTCGAGCGCTTCGATCACCGAACGCGCCGACGCCAGCGAGACCTCGTGCTCGCCCGACTGGCCACCGAAGAGAACCCCGACTCGGATCTTGCTGCGCTTGCGGGTCATGATCGATCTCCGAAGGGCCGGGACATTCCGGGCGCGACGATTCTACGGGATTCGGGCGCGCGTGGCCACCGTTCGGCGCGGGCGGTCGGCCCCGGCCGTGGTCCGGGCCGGGGAGGGACGCGTGGGCGAGAAGGGTCATCGTAAGAGGATCGCCTTGCGGCCGGTCGAGACGCCCCCCGCCTCCATCCGAACGAGGTAGACGCCGGGGGCGGCCTCCCGCCCTCGTTCGTCCCTCCCGTCCCACGCCGCGTGGTGCGCGCCCCCCGGCAGCGAGCGGTGGAGGAGGCTCCGCACGAGCCGGCCGGACGGGGAGAAGACCTCGATCCGGATCTCCTCGGGGGCGTTCAGGAAGAAGGGGAGGCTCGTGGACGATCGGAACGGGTTTGGCCTGGCGGGGGCGAGGAAAGCGAGGCTCGGGCCCTGCGCCCGCGGCGCCCCCACGGCGATGCTGTCCGCCAGGGATTCGTAGAACGCGCGCGCGGAAGCGATCTCGTCGAACACACGCGCGGAGTCGTCCGGGTTGCCCCACGACCCCTCCGCGGAGGCGAGGCTGTCCAGATCGTCGAGCCACGCGACGAAGAACGCCGCGTCCGCCCCGCGGGCGATTCGCGCGCCGTCGAGGGTGAAGTAGACCGGTCCGGTGTGCGCGAAGAGGCTCTCGCCGGTCGTGTGCCAGTGACTCTCCTGCCCGAACACGCGCGCCGCGACCCACGCGCTCTCGTCGAGCGACAGCGAGAAGGTCGTGTCGACCGAGCCGGTCCCCGGCGCGAAGGGGATCGAGAGGGCGATCTCGCCGTTCACCACGATGTCGATGCGCGCGAGAGGGTGCTCGCACGCGACCGCCACCTCCCCGCCGATCTCGAGCGGGCCGATCCCCGGGGCGTCGAGATGATCGCCCGGGCGGAGCCCCAGGGCGGAGAACTCCGTGAAGAGAGGGCCGTTCGTCACGAACGTGCGTCCGGCGGCGAGATGCGCCGTCCAGCTCGCGTACGTGAACGGGTCGCCCCGGAGGTCCACGTAGACCCGATAGCCGCCCGCGGGCCGCCCGGTCGCCCGGTTCACGCAGGCGTCCGTTCCCGCGGTCCCCGGCAGGCGGAATCCGCAGTTCAGCAGCCGGTACCAGAAATCGAGCTCCCGTCCCTGGTGATGGCAATTGCTGTAGGAGAGCAGGTCGAAGCCGTCGATCTTCCCGCCGATCACGTCCATGGGAAGCTCGCGCGCGAGGCCCGTGCCCGGCCAATCGTCGACGTCGAAGAAGTCGTCCGTCGAGATCGGGTGGGCGGAGATCACGAGCGCTCCAGGCTGCGCGTGGACCGAATCGGCGGTGTCCATGATGAGGGGCCACCACGGGGGCGAGAGGGGATAGACGAGGGAGGAGAGCCCGAGGAACCCGGCGTGCCCGAAGGCAAGTGTCCGGTGCTCCTCGGACATGTACACGACGCAGTCGGGCGTGCCGCACGGGTCCGGTCCGCCGGTGAATTCGTACGTGTTGTCGAGGCAGTTGATCACGCTGAGGCCCTCCGCGCGCGCGACGAGCCACGCGTCCTCCGCGTCCGGGGTGTAGCACCCTCCCTCGTGGCAGATGTGGACGTGCGTGTCTCCGCCGTACCAGCCGAGCGCGTTCATGTCGATCCATCGCTCGAGGAAGAGGACGATCGACGTGTCGGCGTGGAGGTCGACCGTGTCCTCGGCGGCCCGCCGCTCGAAACCGCGCCCGGCGCGCACGACGTTCGGGCCGGTGGGGAGCCTCAACGAGAAGCTCCCCTTCGTGTAGAAGTATCCGCTCTCGGCGGTGCTGTATAAGCAGGAGTCCGCGGGCAGGGGGTAGCGCGAGCTGCCCAGCGCGTCCCGAATGCTGCACCGTGCTTCGAGCGTTTCTCCTTCCGCGAGATCGATGATCGTGCAGGAGAGGAGGGCGGTGTGGCGGACCGTGGAGACACTATCCCCGCATGAGCGAACCGCCGGTGTCGGAGGGGAGCCCCCCTCGTCCGCCGGGGACGGAACGGGTACGGCGAACCCGCACGCCGCGAAAAGGAGCAAGGAGCGGATCCAAGCCGACGGGGGCACGAGGACGCCCCCCCCTCCTCCCTCGCGGGAGGAGCCGCCCCGCGGCCGGACCGGAAGAGCCCCCCGGCGGGGGGCGCGTCGGCGCATCGCCTTCCCCGGCGGTTGCTCGGACTGGGGGCAGGGGGGGGCATCCGCCGACCGCCGGGAGGACCCGGGTCGCCAGACCCGCTCGGATCCGCTGCGGCGGTCTCCGAAGCCTGTCGGATCACGGGGTCGGTTCTCGCGGGGCGGTCCGCCGGGAGCGCCTCCAAGGGCTCACGGTCGGACTTTGCCCTGCCGGAGACACGTAGACCCGCGTCGCCCGCGACCGGGGCATCTAGCTAGGAATGGGGGAAAGCCTCGGCAGTGCGACACGGGGAATCTCCGGGGGCGGCCCCGGAGCCTTCTCCCATGACCCGTGTCTATAATTTTAACCGAAAGGCCAGAGATCGACCAGTAGAAAATCGTTGTTGGCTCGGCTGGCGAGTCAGCAACGGATGGTCGGTTCCGGCGAGGCGGGGCCCGTTGCGGGCCGCGCGGGGCGGAGGGGGTCCGCCCCGCGGCCCGCAACGGGCGCGCCCGCTACCAGTAGGGCTTGAAATCCGCGGCGAAAACCAGCGTGTCGCCGCTCTTCGGATCCGCCCGGCCCGAGGAGAAGAGGAGGAGCCGGCCGTCGGGCGAGAAGCTCGGAAAGCCGTCGTACCCCGGGGAGTGCGTGATGCGGGTGACCTCCGTTCCGTCGATCTTCATCATGTACAGCTCGAAGTTGTCCGGGTCGTCCATGTTCGAGGTGAAGACGATCCGGTCTCCGTCCGGGTGAAAGGAAGGTGCGTAGTTGACCGCGTCGTTCTTCGTGAGCCTCACCGGATCCTCGCCTGCGGATCCCGAGAGGTAGATCTGGAGGTCCTTCCCGTCTCCGGTCCGCGAGGCGTGGTAGGCGATCCTGGACTCGTCGGGCGAGAAGACCGCGCCCCCCTCGTACCCTTTCGAGTTCGTGACGCGCATCAGGGCGCCCCCGCTGATGTGCATCCGGTAGATCTCGAGGTCGCCGTCGCGCCCCGAGGTCCAGAGGATCAGCTTCCCGCTGGGCGAGAGGGAGCACTCGGCGTCGTAGCCGGGCGTCTCGGTCAGCCGCCTCAGGATGCTCCCTCTGAAGTCCGAGACGAACAGGTCGTACGCCTCGTCGAAATCCCGCGGATGCGCGCCGCCCCCCTTCGGCCTCTCCGGGGTCTCCTCGCGGAGGTGCGTGGAGGCGTAGACGAAGCTCTGCCCGTCGGGGAGGAAGACGGGACCCGCGGCACGGCCGCTCCCCGTGCTCGCCCGGTACCTCTCCGTGCCGTCCCGGTTCACCGTGTAGATTTGGTCGTGCGCTTCGCCCGGCAGGGTCCCTTGGAAGATGACCCGCCCGGATCTCGGGCCGAAGCGCGGCGCGGCGGCGGACCCCTCGAACGTGATCTGCTCCAGGGAGGAGAAGGCGGTCTCCTTCTTGCCGATCAGGCCGGGGACGAGCTTCGCCCGCTGGGTTGCCGGGGCGATCTCCTGGCGGATCGTGAGGTCCTCCGGGCCGCCCTTGTCCTGCCCGAGCGCGAGCGAGGGGAGAATCGCCGCGGCGAGGATCGAGAGTGAAAAGAGCATCGGCCACGAGGTTCGCGTCTTTCGGTTCATGCCTGTTCCTTTTCTACTTCAGGTGAATGCGGATGTTGTCCTCGAGGGCGGTGATCCGCTTCCGGGCCTCGTCGAGGAGCGGCTCGATCTCTCGGCCGTCCGCCGCTTTCTCGAGGAAGTCGTCGAGGATCTCGACGTAGCCTTCGAGGAAGAGATCGTACTGGGGCTCGTCCGGGAACTCGGATCGCCGCCGCTCGGCGCCCGCGATCGCGGAGCGGACGTTCGCAAGGAGCTCCTCGCGGTCCGTTCGGGGGTCGGCTCCCCTCGCGTAGAGGGAGGCGGCGTTGAAAAACTCCGACCGGAGGATCTCGAACACCCAGTTGAAACGGTTCTTCAT